>CAMBEX010000015.1 GCA_945865865.1 Bdellovibrio sp. ZAP7 | reverse complement strand
TGATCTGGACCCAGCGGGCGTAACTCTGTTTGGTTTCGGTGGAAAAATCTCTGACGCGTTTGGAGAACCCGGCACCCGAATGCGCGAACGCTGGTGCCGCATCGTCAAGAAAGCGGGCTTTCAAAAGCTCTACCGCCCGATCTTTCACTCGATGGATCACTGTTCGGAATACTCAGACGCGCTCAAGTAAGCTGCGACTCCATTTTTTGTCCCTGCCCGCTTCCGAATTCTTTACAAAAATTTACGCCCCACCTACGCTCTTTGAACCTAATTCAAAATCAGTCTCGGAGGGGTGCGCCTGTGAATCTTAGAAGCGGTATGATTGCGGTAGCAGTAGCCACATCGGCAGTTATTTTAGGCTGCAATATTTTTGATCCGCTCGACAACCCCTCGGGTGACGCGCAGATTCTTTCCGCGGCACGTGCGTGTTTTGACCAGGGCGACCTCGCATGCGCGCGTGAAAATTATCTAAAACTTTCAACCGCCTACTCTGAGATCCAGGCTGCCGAACTGGCCTTCGTGACCTTTGAAGAAAACGGCGCCACGATGTCCGCGTTTATGGAAACGATCAGCCAAGGCGGAAGCGGTACCGCGCTTACGTCACTTGCTGAAAGAATGGCCCCTGGCTCGGAGGCTAAACGCTTAGCGCTCACGACAGCCGTTAAAAACGCTGTCGCAGGAATTACGACTAATACTGAGCTTCGCGGATTAGTGCGATTTCTCGGCGGAGTTGCTGTTGCAGCGGAAGTCTTAGCCGAGGAAGTGGGAACGAGTGGAACTCTTTTGAAGTCAGCACTGGCATCGGCAAACGTGATTCAAGACGGCTCTGGCTTTGGTGAGACCGTCGTTTCTGGAACTTTCACAGGTAACCCAACACTCACCATGTTTCACGCGGGACTTCGGGAGTTGGATGCTGGACTCACTGACCTCAGTGCTGGATCTAGTTTTAATTCTGGAATAGGCGGACTTCTCGATCTGGTTGCAACGGGTAATGCAGCCCTCTATCGCGCGGCACTCACCGACACTGCCGCGCTCAACATTGGACGTTAAACGGGAATTTTCACGATGAAAAAAACAACTCTTCTTACTTGTGCAATCACCCTGTTCACCGGCCTGAACTCTTTTACTCCAAGCTCTTGGGCCGCCGACCAGATCATTCGCCCCTATCAAAGCGTGCGAAACGCCGGCATGGGTGGTGTGCGAATCACCACGGGTTTTTACGACGAAAACTTTTTTGGTAATCCCGCCCGCGTAACCGCAAACCCGACGTGGCGAGTGGGCCTTCCTGACCCCCTGATCGAATTTGGCGCTGGGACCTTCGATACTTTCGGCGATCTGACCGAGGGCGACGACACACTTTCACAGGTCGGAAACACCGCGGGCAACAACAACCACGGACGTATCCAGATGACGTTTCCGTCGTTTTACATTCCCAAGGGCGAGGGTCGTTGGGCATTCGCGTTCTCGATCATCACAAGCCTTCAGTTTGACATGAACCTCCATCGCAATTTTCAACTCGATCCCCAGGCAATCATTGATGTGGGCCCCGCTTTCACGGTGGGACGCACCTTTCTTGAGGACCAGAAACTTTCGGTGGGCGTCACCCCCCACGTCACTTACCGTCTGGCGAGCGAAGCCAACTACGGACTCGATGATTTGATTCGCGGTGCCTCTCTCAGTCCGCTCGGAAGTGGTGGCGATGGCGCTCATGTGGATTTTGATATCGGAGCCACTTACGATTTGCCGTGGCACTACAAAGAGTTTGATTTCACAACAGGCGCCTCGATCAACAATATGCTGGGCGGAAAGTATAAAAATATTCCCGTCTCACTCGCCGATCTAGGAACTGCGCCGCCCGAACAACCTCGCGCACTTAACGTCGGAGTCTCGGCGAAAAGAAAATCGTGGGGCAAACTCGACGACGTGGTTTTTGCTCTCGACGTGAGCGACATCGGAAACAATACCGATGGAAGCATCTTTCGGTTGTTACACATGGGGAGCGAAGTGCGTTGGCGCAGGCTTCAGGCGCGACTCGGATTCAATCAAGGCTACTGGACGGCGGGTTTTGGAGCAGACCTCAAAATTCTCCAAATTGACCTAGCGACTTACGGCGAAGAAATGAGCCTCAACACCGGTGGCGCCGAGGACCGGCGCTATGCTCTGAGGCTGGGCTTTCAAATCTGATTTTGCCCTGCGACTCAGGTGTGACCCCAGAAGTTTCTTAAAAATCACCTGCTCCAAGACATTGTATTTGCAAGATTGTTAATATTTAATTAAAATTTGACTTGCCGCGCAAACCGGTTCGCCTTATCCTTTTAGGCATAGCGGAAGCTGTGTAGGAGAGCGAATTCATGTGGCAGTCGTCTAACAACTCAAAACCCAGTCGCGGCGGCAAAAAGGCTTCACTCAACCCAGGGATTGATCCATTTCATCTCAAACGCGTCCAGTGTGACTTGAAAGTGGGAGGCTTAGGAGCCCCTCAGGAGCTGATTGAAGCGCGAGCACTTCTCAACGATCTTTCTCCGGTAGGAATCGGAATTTACACAGCTCAGGGAATCCGGCCCGGTGACGAAGCAACCCTGACGATTGCCCAGCCCAAACCTTTTTTTGTGAAGGGACTCGTCGTTTGGTGCCATGAGCTCGAACCGAGCAAACGGATTATTTCGGTGAACTCGTTTCCGTATCGGATCGGAGTGCGCTTTCTTTTTCAGAACGATGAAGAAAGAGAAACGGTTCGTAAGTTTTGCCTGGAGCTCGCCTACAATTATCCGGGTCGCGACCTTTTGGCGGTCGCCTAAAAGTCAGTCGATTATCCGAAAAGAGTCACGAACTCATCCCAGTGATTTCTGAGCTTGCCCTTAAGCCGCAAGATGGCTTGCGTATGGAGCTGACTCACACGGGATTCAGTGACGTCAAGAACGCGCCCGATTTCCTTGAGGTTGAGATCCTCGTAGTAATAAAGCGAGAGTACGAGCCGCTGTTTTTCCGGAAGATCATTGATTGATTCGGCAATCAGCTGCTTGAGATGCGCGACATTCACTTCACTATACGGATTGGGAGCCTTGCCCGAACCGCCCGAGCCCGAGTCGGTAAAGCCGTGCAGAGCGCGCTTATCGTTTTTAGAGAAGTTCGAAATATCGTCGTAAGAAAGCAGCGACACGCTTCGAACCTGATTCAGCATGTCGTGATATTCTTCTTGCTTGATCCCAAGCGCCTCGCACACCTCTTCATCGGTGGCCTGTCTGCCCTTGGCTTGCTCGATCTTCGCATACGCGCGCTCTAGCTGCTTGGCCTTCTCACGAACCGAGCGAGGGACCCAGTCCTGTGCGCGAAGTTCATCGAGAATCGCTCCCCGGACGCGAAATTCAGCATACGTCTTGAACTTATTATCGCGGGTGGCGTCGTATTTCTCGACAGCGTCCATCAACCCAATCACGCCCGAGCTGATCAGATCGTCGAGCTCGATGTTGGCAGGGAGGCGCGCCGCGATTTTTTGCGCGATGTACTTGATCAGTGGCGCGTACTCCATTACGAGCTTGTCGCGCGTGCTGTTGACAGGACTGAAATCCTCGCGCACCAACGCGTTGGTTTGCGCGGACTCTTTTTCGAGCTCCTCGGCGATCTCTTTTTGAAGAGCCTCTTCCTCTTGCCTCGCCAGCTCGGCCTGCTTGAGCTCATCGACGGACTCGGTAATAGTATCCGAAGTCGCCGTTGTGCTCACAGCCTTAGCCGTTTTTGTCGGCTTGGTCTGGGTTGGCGCTTTGTACTTGGCGCCCGTTGCCTTTGAATTTTCGCGGTACTTCTGAATTCCCTGACTCACACTCATGAGTTCACCCCGTTACACTGTCGATTCTAACAATCCATCCCGAACAAAACATTCGGCATTTTTTTCCGCCTAAAAACTCTACACTCACAAATGCATCAAGAGAGCAGCGACCCGCTCACGGGAGGCCACTTCGATATCCTCAGGCACTCGCTGACCCGTCGTGAAGTAGAGCAGCGGAAGCTTGGCTTTTTGAGGAACGTTGAAAAGCGCACCGTAGACCGTCGCCTCATCCAGCTTGGACATGATGATTCCCTGCGGCTTAAAAATGCCGAAGCGCGCAACCATGTCGTACATCTCTGCATCGCGAGTGGTCGCTGAAAGCACGAGTTGCGTGCGCATCTCGGGCACTGAACGCAGCATCTCCTGAATTTCCTTGAGCGACGAAGGGTCGCGTTGAGAACGTCCAGTCGTATCCACGATAATCAAATCAAGCCCCGAAAAATCGTGCACCGCAATCGAGAGATCTTCGACCGAGTTGGCGTTACGAAATGGGACATTAAGAATTTTTGAATAGGTAGCCATCTGATCAAACGCCGATTGTTTGACATGATCCAGATTGATCAAACCGACCTTAAGGCCATGCTTATTGAGAGCCTCGGCCGCAAGTTTGGCCGCCGTGGTGGTTTTTCCTACACCTGTCGGCCCGACGAGCGCGATTACGGTAGGAGTCCCGGATCCTGGTTGAATGCCGGCCAGCGGCGAAACCACCTCGGTGCTATTCATGATTTCGGAGGCGAGTTGATCGAGTACGCGTTCAGAGTCACGAATCCCCTCTTCGCCCAATTCAAATCCCGCCTGACGAGTCAGTGAAAGCGCGAAACGCTTGTCCATTCCACTCACCACGAGTTGCTCAAAAGCATTTTGAAGCTCTTCGCTAGCAAACGGTCCGCTGGACATCTGCTGCGCTCCTGCGGCGGGCCCCGGGGTCATGGTCACGCTGCGAAGTTCCTCGACCATTTTTCGAAGCTGCCGGAGTTCGGTTTGATACTGAGCCTGCGCGACGCTCGAAGGGGCGGAGGTGCTGGGCGAGGTCTTTGCGGCAGAAGTCGTGTTGTTCTGCGCGCCTGAGATCTCCGTCGAACTTGCCCCTGCATTTGTGGAAATCTCACCGTATCCGCGGATCCGCGAGTTTTGGGAGGACTGCTTCATGGTTTTGCTGTCGGACTCGTCCTGGATGTCGGCGTATCGAACGGCCGTGCGCGCGCGAGACTGGGTTTTTGCTCCGGCATTTGAAGTCGATGAATTTCTCGAAGATCCCAATTCCACCCGATCAGACGATGCACCCGCAATCGCCTTTTCCAGATGCGTGTCCATATAGTCATTATAGAAATCGGCCTGCTTTTCGGCCGCCATTCCCTGAATCTTCTTTTCAGAGAGAACCGGTAGGCGAGTCTCCACGACTTGCTTTTTAGTGAGGGATCGCTCGGAGACCGCAGCAGTCACTTCAATGGAGGCCCTGGACATAAGCCCGAAACCACGCTTATTTTTCTTGGTCTGGAGGATAATCGCCTCCGGTCCCAATTCTCGTTTCACATTTTCCAGGGCTTCCTGAAGGGTCGGGGCCTCAAATTTTTTAACCTGCATAACCTAACCTCACCGTTCCAAATGATCTGACGCTGACGTTCGCGGTGATCTCGTTATGCGAGAGCACCACTACGTTGGGAATAAATCGATCAACCAACTGCTTGAGATGCGAACGAATCAGCGGTGAACAAAGCACAACCGCCTGATTCGCCTCGGCAGTCATGGCAAGAGCTTGATCTTTAAGCTGCGCGACAAAGTTACGCACAAACTCGGGATCGACGGAGAGCTGCTGGCCCTGGTCGGTCTGGATAATTCCCTGTGCGATCGTCTCCTCAATCTGTCGATCGAGGGTCAACAGCATGAGCTGGCCTTCGGTATCCACCAACTTCTTGGTGATCGTGCGTCCGAGCGCCGTACGCACCTGTTCGGTCAAAACCGCGGGATCTTTTTGGGTGACAGCGTGGTCGGCGAGTGTTTCCAAAATCGTGCGAAGATCGCGAATGGAGACACCTTCCTTGAGAAGATTTCGGCAGACCTTGAGTACGCCCCCCAACGGAAGAATTGTCGGAACCAGGTCTTCGACGACCTTGGGCGCGGTTTGCTTGAACGAGTCCAGAAGCGACTGAAGTTCCTGGCGCCCCAAAAGCTCGTGAGAACTCGTACGCACGAGTTCCGTCAAATGGGTTGCGATCACAGTCGAGAGATCCACGACCGTATAGCCCGCGTAGGTTGCATCATCCTTGTGTCTCGGATGAATCCACAACGCATCGAGACCGAATGCGGGCTCCTTAGTCGGTACTCCCGGCACCGGTGATCCGACATTGCCGGGATCCATCGCCAGCAAGTGCCCCACCATCATTGAGCCGGATCCGATCTGAACGCCCTTTAGAAGAATTTGATAATCGCCCGGCTTAAGCTCGAGGTTGTCGCGAATCCGAAGCGAAGGAACGATGATTCCAAGATCCATCGCAAACTGTTTTCGAATATTCGATACTCGCTCCAAAAGATCGCCGTTCTGACTGGCATCCACGATGTTAATCAGGCCGTAGCCGACTTCAAGCTCCAGCATATCCACAGTGAGCAGGCTCTCGAGCTTCTCAGCTGCGGGCTTGAGCTTGTCTTCTTCAAGCTTCTTGGCATCGACCGCCTTGACGTCGGCTTCCTTGCGATAAAGATGTCGAGCGATTGCGCCGAGCCCAAAACCCAAAATCAAAAATGGAACCGTAGGCATTCCTGGCACAATCGCCATGAACCCCATCACACCTGCGGCGATCGCAATTGCCTTGGGATGCATCAAGAGCTGCTTTTGAAACTCTTCGCCGAGATTATTGCCGTTAGTGGTGCGTGTGACCACCATACCTGCAGCAGTCGAAATGATCAGAGCGGGGATCTGTCCCACCAGTCCGTCACCGATCGTCAGGAGCGTAAAGACTTCAGCCGCGTCTGCGATCCCCATTCCCTTTTGGAGCGTACCAATGAGAATTCCGCCTACGATATTGACCACCACGATGAGAATTCCGGCGATCGCGTCTCCGCGCACAAATTTGGAAGCTCCGTCCATGGCCCCGAAGAAATCCGCCTCGCGCGAGATCTCGGAGCGGCGGCGGCGCGCTTCTTCTTCGTTGATGACTCCGGCGTTCAGATCAGCGTCGATGGCCATCTGCTTTCCGGGCATCGCATCCAAGGTAAATCGCGCAGCGACTTCAGCTACGCGGCCGGCGCCTTTGGTAATGACGATGAAATTGATAATCACCAAAATAATAAACACGACAATACCAACAGCGTAGTTTCCTCCGACCACGAACTCACCGAAACTCTCGATGACATGTCCGGCGGCCGCGGTTCCTCGCTCAGCACCGTTCAAAAGAATCACACGTGTGGTGGCGACGTTGAGTGAAAGCCGAAACAAAGTACTGATCAGAAGTACGGACGGAAAAACACTGAAGTCGAGAGCGCGCTTTGTATAGACAGCAGTCAGCAAAAGCACGAAGGAGCCCGCGATTGCAATCGAGAGCATCAGGTCAATCATAAATGGTGGCATCGGAATCACCATAACGGCGAGGATCCCGATCAGTCCGACAGCGAGCGCGAGGTCCGAGCTCTTGGTCAGGCGATTCATGATTGAATTCATTTCAACAAATTCCCCCTACTCTAGTATCCATGAACACTGGATCAGAGCATACGGTTTTTAAGCCGATAAACGTACGCAAGCACTTCTGCCACCGCCTGATAAAGAGCGCGGGGCACGCCTTGCCCGACTTTGACTGTCTTGTAGAGCGTTCGCGCGAGCGGAACGTTTTCCACCAGAGGTACTCCTGCTTCCGCCGCCAATTTTTTGATCTTTTGCGCCAAGAAGTCGGCGCCTTTGGCAACCACTTTGGGCGCGGCCATTTTTTCTTTGTCGTAGACCAGCGCGATCGCGATGTGAGTTGGATTGGTAATGATGACATCCGCTTTCTTCACGGCCTGCATCATGCGCTTGCGAGCCATTTCGCGCTGAATGGCGCGAATTCGTGCCTTAATCTGAGGATCCCCGTCTCGTTCCTTGGCCTCTTGTTTGGCTTCCTGTTTAGTCATGCGGAGACTTTTTTGGTACTCCCACTTTTGGTGGCCGAAGTCGATGATCGCAAACACAAAGAGCACCGCAAGCAGCGCGACAAAAACCCCTTTTGCAGCCTCACCATAAATGGCGAACTGTGTGGGTGGCTCACTGCCGACCAAAGCGGGCGCCTGAAGAACTTGGGTTTTTACAAAACCATAAGCCACTATGCCGACGGCGATCATCTTGAAAATCAATTTCGCCCCGTCAATCAAATGGCGAAATGAGAACATCCTCTGCAATCCCTTAATGGGATCAATTTTGGACAGATCCGGCGTCAGCGGTTCAAAGGTAAAAATGGAGCCAATCTGTGAAAAACTTGTCAGTGCGGAAAGGAGAAAACCCACTCCGCAAACTGGGAGTGCGATGGCTGCGAGAATTTTGAGCGCCTTCATGAACGTCGCATTCTGGACATGAGTCGAGCCCAGATCCAAACGCGAGGAGAGATCCGTTCTAAATACATCACGCATGAATTCGGAGATTTGGGCACCCATGTCCGGCGCCACCATATAAATCGTGGCGCCTGCGGCAAGAAGCGCAACCAGTGAAGTGAGCTCACGGCTTTGAGCGACCTGACCCTTTTGACGAAACTCCTCAAGCCGATGCGCTGAGGCTTCTTCGGTCAGGTCTTCTGAGGATCTGTCACTGTTATCTGCCACTGAGTCCTCCGATTATTTTCCGTTGAGAGATAAGGCGATCGTCTGCATCCACTCTCCGACCCGGCCCAGTATCGAAGAGGCCGCGCCCTGAAATTCAGAAAGTCCCACAAACATCGCTACCAAACCCACCATGCCGGTCACTGCAAAAGACAAAATCAGAACATTGAGTTGCGGCATGGCTTTGGACAAAACTCCGAACACCACGTTGACCGTGAAGGTAGAAACGGCGACTGGAGCGGCAATCTGAATTCCGAAACGCATCACCTCTCCGCTGAGTTCCACGAGTTTTTGACTGAATGCAGGACCAATCGAGATCTGACCCAGACCGACGAAACGATAACTGTCGAGCGCCGCGCGCAACATGAGATGGTGGCCGTCGAGAACTAGAAAAAGCAGCATCGCCACGGCGATGTAGAACTCGGCAATCACCTGACTCTGCGTTTCCATGTGCGGGTCAAACTGACTGGCGGCCGCGAACCCCATGAAAGTACCGATCATGTTTGCGCCAAAGGTCAGCGAATCGAAGACAAAGCGCGCCGAAAATCCAAGAATTAGGCCGAAAAGAGCCTCAAGCCCGATCACGCGGATAATTCCGCCAGCGTTAGAGCCCCAGGCAATGGCGTCACCTGAGTTGATCAATCCGCGATGGCTGAGCATCGGAAACGCAACAAATGTGATCGCGAGAGCAAGCAGAACCTTTACTGGACCCGGGACAAATCGATCACCGACAAAGGGAAGGATCGCGATGAGAACGCTGTACCTCACCAGAACAGCAAAAAAAGTCATCAGCTGTTCCTGGTCGAAGCTAAAAAGCGACATCGGGCTACCTCACATAATCAGCGGCATTACCGATGACCTCAGCGGTGTATTGCTGAAGAGTCTCGAGCATCCAAGGAGCCATGATCATCATGACGATGATGATCGCGATCATTTTTGGAATGAAGGTCAGAGTTGCCTCGTTGATCTGAGTGATGGCCTGCAGAACGCTGACTAAAATACCGACGGCCATTGCGGCAATGAGCAAGGGGCCGGCGATCTGAAGAATCACCTTCACCGCATCGGAACCAATCGACATCACCATATCTTCAGTCACAGTAAATTCCTCGCTCTCCGCTCACCTTGCGAGCTAGCCGAAACTCTTGACCAGGCTTCCGACCACCAGTTCCCAGCCGTCCACCAAAACGAAAAGCAATAGCTTGAATGGAAGTGAAATCACCACGGGTGGAAGCATCATCATCCCCATGGCCATCAGGACGCTCGCGACAATCATGTCGAGTACGATAAATGGCAGATAAAGCATGAAACCGATTTGAAAGGCGGTCTTGAGTTCACTGATCACAAATGCTGGAACCAACACATAGGTCGGGACCTCTTCGCGGGTGTTGGGCTTGGCCTCTTTGGACAGCGAGAGAAAAAGCTCTAAATCTTTTTCACGAGTCTGACTGAACATGAACTCACGAAGGGGAGCTTCTGCCCTCTCGTATGCCATCTTTTGATCGATTTTTTCAGCGAGATACGGCTCCACTGCGTTCGAAGAGATCGCCTTCCACGTCGGAGCCATCACGAAAAACGAGAGAAAGAGTGAGAGTCCCACGATCAACTGATTAGGCGGCATCTGCTGAGTGCCGAGTGCCTGCCGCAGAAAACTCAAGACGACCACGATTCGCGTGAACGAAGTCATCATGATCAAGATCGCTGGTGCAAGCGACAGCACCGTCAGCATCATGATGATGCGAAGGACTGACACCATGTCACCGGGCTTTTGAGAGTTGGCGAAAGACAGACTCAAGGAAGGGAGTGTCAGTCCAGACGCTCCTGGAGTATACGAGCCCCCTCCGCTCTCGGCCAAAACCGGAGTCGCGGCCAAAAGCGACAGAAGGATCAACCCAAGAAGCTTTCCCTTCATAGAGACTTCATCGCCTCCATGCGACTGCGAATCTGACTACGCACGCCCGAACGGGCACTTGTCGATGAGGTCTTTACGGTGCTCGTCCCAGAGTTGGAATTAATAAGATTAGGACGCAGAGCAGATGTTGCACCCGAGGCGATGCTGGTCGCACCTGAACCCTGAGAAGCGCGAGCAGGTCTGGAGGATTCAGTCTGCAGAAAGCTCGCGAAAATATCGTCAGAACCGCCCTCAGCTCCGAAATTATCATGATCCACGGCTGCGCTGAGTTCGTTCGCCTCGTTGCTTGTCTCGGCTGAAAGTTGAGTGATCAAATTGATCGCACCATCGGAGACTCCAAGAACCAGCGTCTGGCCCGCCACGCGTACCATCGCAATGCTCTTTTTTGGTCCAAGATAATGTGTGGCTACGACCTCAATCATTTTCTCTTTTTTGCCCATGCTCGACTTCACCCAACGGCTCACTGAGCTTGAAAGCGCCTTTGAACCCGTGCCCGCTTTGAGCCTTCGGAAACCAAGAGCGACCGCTCCAAACAAACCAATCACCAGCGCGAGCATTCCAAAAGTTTTTCCTAAGCCCGGAAGAGGCTTTCCACCCGCGAGTGCCTGATGTGAATTTTGCGTCTTTCCAGAAACAGACTTGCGTGTGGACTTCTTGCTTTCGTCGTTGCCGCCATGATCCGAACCATTTTCAGACTTGGCTTCGATCTTCGCATCGGCCTTCTCGGGCTTGGTCTCGCCCTTCAGCGCGGCAATCGGCGCTCTCAAGACACGCTCCAGGAGAGCCTTCTCTTCGACCTCGTCCAACGAGGCTGTGTTTTTCTTATCGTTAGCAACCTTCGTCTCCGCGATCTCAGCACCCGCGGCTGGCAGAATTCGAACCGTCAGGATCTTTCCGTTGGTCTTTACGGAGATGCGTTTCTGATAGTTTTCTGCCTTGCCCTTGACCGTCAGTCGGAATCGAACCAACTTAGGCGCGTACTGATAAACGAAAATCTTGCTGAGATCCCCGCCAGACACAGACGAGATCTTTGCGGGATAAACCGATACGTCGCTCAAGCTGAGCTGTACAATGTCATTAACAAATTCAGTTCGGATCTGACTCGGGGATATTTTTCCGTCCAGAAGGAGGTCAACTTGAGAACCCTCTGAAATCTGCACGTTCTTGATGTTGATGAGCCCCGGAGCAGCGTACGCCGCGACCGAAGACAGAAATACGATCAGTGATGCAATTCGACTACTTCGAGAAAACCTCATTGGCATCTCCGGCTATTTAAGCTGTTCAATGCGTTCTACTGGCGAAATGATGTCGGTCAGGCGAATCCCGAACTTTTCATTCACGACGACAACCTCACCTCGGGCAATGAGACGGTCATTGACCAGCACCTCTAGCGGTTCACCTGCGAATTTCGAGAGTTCCACCACCGAGCCTTGGGCCAGTTGAAGAATTTCCCGGATCGCCATCCGTGAACGCCCCAGTTCGACGCTCACCTTGAGCGGAATATCCAAAATAAAGTCGAGTGACTGCACGGGTGGTTGAGGCCTAGGCGAATTTTGGTTGGCGCTGCCTGCTCCCGCTGCTCCCGATCCGCCAGCAATATCCTGGCCTCCCACGAAACTCTGTCCTTGCGCGCCGGCTGCGGCCAATGCCGCCCCGATGTCGCCCATCTCAACTCCACCCAGTGGTGATGCGGCTTGTTCGTTCATCGCATGATCCCCCATTTATTCATAAATTTTACCGGCCTCGCCCCTCGAGACCGCGTGTGATTTGCACCGCACGATTTCCTCGAGAAACGCCAAATAGACATTTGAATTTCGGAACTCCCTCGACCTCAATATTCAGCTCGCCATCGGCGTTCTGATTGAGCGGAATGATGTCCCCGACATTGAGATTAACAAGATCGCCAACCGTAATTCCGGCCGAACCGAGATTAACGATCATATTGGCCTCTGCGTTCCAAAGATGCTCTTCCATCTTTGCGACCCACTCGCGATCGCCACGGCCCTCTTCGCTTTGAAACGAAGTGTTCAGCTTGTTTTTGATCGGCTCGATGGTCGAATACGGAATAACCAGTGCGACTGTGCCGCTGGCGTTTTCGAGTTCAATTTCAAAAGTCGTCGAGATGATCACTTCAGAAGGAGGCACCACTCCGACGAACTGAGGATTCACCTCGGTTCGCATGTAAGTGATCTCGGTCTTGTGAACCGGCGCCCAGGCTTCCTCGAGATCCTTGATCGCGAGCATGATCACCTTTTGCATGATTGAGAGCTCAATCCGGGTAAACTCTTTTCCCTCAATCTTGGTGTAGGGGCGATCCGTGCCGCCAAAAAAACTGTCCAGCAGCGCGTAAGAAAGTTTCGATTCAAACACCAGCAATGCAGAACCACGCAGCGTCTCAAAGCGCATGATGCACATGCAGCTCGGGATCGGAAGCGTGTTCACGAACTCGCCGAACTTCAGAAGATCGGTCGAGATGATGCTAATTGATGCGATTTTTCGAAGCGCATTCGAAAGGGACATTCGGAATAGTCGGATAAATCGCTCGTAAATAATATCGAGCGTCGGCATCCTTCCGCGAATGACTTTGTCTTGATTGGTCAGGTCATAGGTCGTGACCTCAGAGTCACCCTGACCCATCACGCCGCCTGAACGAGAGGCACCGCCTCCCGCTGAGCCTGATCCTCCGGCGCCGGCCGTGGCCGGGCCTGGAGTTGACGTCACGTCAACGTTACCAGAACTCACTGCCGCAAGCAGCGCATCAACTTCTTGCTGACTTAATACCTGATTCATAGCCAAGCCATCCTAGCTTTTTCTATGTTTAATTCAGCTTCTTTGGCCTGCTCATCAGACCAAAACCTCAACACATTACATCAACTGCTCAGTGCAAAATTTGTAAAAAACACGCCCTTCACTTTTCCGGTCACCATAAATCCATTAAGCGCGTTGCGAATCTCTTCTTTCAAGTAGTCACGCCCTTCAGCGTTGACCAGATCCGAAGGCCTTTTGCTGTTGAAGAGATCGATGATGGCGTTGCGAACCTGGGGCATCTTCTGCACCACTTCGCCCTCGGTTTCGCCGTTAGGAACCTCGAGTGAAATATTCACGCGAACAAACTTAGGATTCACGCTGCCTGCGGTTGCAAGATTGACCGTGAACTGCTCGAGCGTGACCATCTTTCCGAAGTCTCCACCCTTTTTTGAGTCTGATTTTCCGTGAGCGCCACCGCCGCCGCCGCCATGTGCATCTGGCTTAGCTTCACCATGACCGCCGCCGCCACCCTCGGCAGCTCCACCACCATGAGCATCAGAAACCGCGATGTCCTCGACGCGCGCCTGTCCCTTGTCTTTCTGAAATGCGATCAATGAAATAGCCACCGTAGCAAGACTGGCAACCACGCTCACAGCAGTCAGTATGACTACGAGCTTGTTGGTGCCTCCACTTGCGGGAGCGGCTGATGCTGGTGCGGCTTCTGCTTTTTCTTTTGCTGCTGCCATTTCATTGCTCCGAGGAGGAAAAAAATCCTCGGCTCCTCATTGACCTATTGTGCAATGGCGCCGGAGGCGGAGCAAGTGGGCAAAATTTTCACTGCGTAAAAGAGCCTAAAAAAGGCCCTCCGTCAGAGGTCTGACAGAGGGCCCTGCTTAAAACCTACCTATTATCCACGCTTGATATTGAGAACTTCCGTCATCATTTCGTCGGAAGCCTTGATCACGCGGCTGTTCGCCTGGAAATTATGCTGTGCGGACATGAGGTTGATGAATTCCGCGGCGATATCAGTCGTCGAGGACTCGATCGTCTTGGACGAAACCCGTCCGCGTCCACCGCTCTGAGGTGCGCCGACAGTGGCAGCACCCGAGAGGCGACTTTCACGAAACTGGTTTTGACCCATCTTGTACAGACCTTCTGGATTTTCAAATTTCGCCATCGAGATCTGAGCCAAGTTGAGGTTTTCGCCGTTGGTGTACACAGCAGCAAGCATTCCGTCGTCGTTGAAGGTCAACCCTGCAAGAGTTCCAGCGGTAAATCCATCCTGAATGGTCTTGTACGCTTCGCACGCAGTACCGTACTGAGTAACTTGTTGACCGGGTCCACCCTTGGACTTGTCCTCTCCGAAATTGAAATCAATTTTTTGATCAGGCAGTGCTCCCTTGTTGAACTGAAACGAATTTCGGTCCGTGACCTGCTCTTTGAGTCTGCCGTCACTGTCGAAAGTCAGCTTTCCAGAAGCCTGTTCCGACATTTTTCCCTTTTCGCCGCCGACGATTTCATCGCCCTTGGCCATAGCCTTCCACGACCACTCCTGATCACCTGTTTTATTCAAATAAACAGTCACGGTGTGTGCGGTACCAGCGCTATCGAATACCGTAACGCCAGTTGCAAAGTGAGAGGTCTGTTCGGGGCGCTCGACATCAAATTGCTTGGACTTGTCGGCGCGAAGATCGAGGTTCATGAAAAGATCGACCTGACCCGTGCGCCTGGCATCGATCACCGTTTGGTCCACGGAGATATCGCCCATCTTGGAAGTTACTTTTCCATTATCAGCCTGAAAGCCTTGAACGCGAAATCCGTCGGCGTTGATCAACTTGCCTTCTTTATCGAAGTGAAAAGCCCCATTACGCGTAAAGGATTGTCCTTCTGGGCCCTTCATGACAAAAAAACCGTCGCCAGTGATGGCAAGGTCCGTTGCAGACTCCGTCTGAACCAGCGAGCCCTGAGAAAAGATCGGATTTACCGCAGCGAGACGTGTTCCACGACCGATTTGATTTCCGCCCATCAAGCCCTTGAGGGACTTGGCAACGACATCCTGAAATTCAGGACGGCTGACTTTGAATCCGTTGGTGTTGGCGTTGGCAATATTGTCGCCGTAGATCGAGAGCGCTTCGCCTTGACCCTGCAACCCAGTAATACCCGTGTACATTGATGAAAGAATACCCATTTAAGACGCCTCCATGCGTTTGTTAACCGGCGAGCTCATTCCATGAGCAACCGGTGTTTCACGTATTTCCGAATTCCTGGAACTCTACTCCAGTAAAGTCATGACTTCGCATGACTCGAACTCGGTTAGGCTTCCCTTACGGGTCCAGCCTGTTCTACTTACTCACTACCGCTCACTACTGCTTACAAATCACTAAACAATCACTGCCCCGTCGATGTTCGTGAACACATTGCCCGACAATGAGTCCCGATCGATCGCGGTGATCACTGTCCGGTTCTTAACACTGACGATCAGCGCTGCATCTCCAGTCAGAATCAAAGTGTCTTCAAGCCCTTTGGCTTCTGCCTTATCGATGGCATTGTTGACCTTCAACAAAGTTGCCGGATCTAACGCGATCTTTCGTTCGTTGATTCTCTGCGAAGCATGCGCTGAAAATTTCAACGGAGTTTTGATCTGACTGAGATCAGGAGAAGATCCCGGACGGCTCATCACCTTGTCGAATACTTTATCGAATTCGCCTTTGACCTGCTGCTCCTGCCTGGACGATTTATCGGCTGAACCGATACCGCCTTGGCCTGGCAGCGATGTCACATTTGGAAATAGAAAAGGTCCACCGCTCATTTTTACCTCCCTTCTAGCGGCCTAAAGAGTCCTTTGAGCCGCTGACTTTAATTCGCCGTTTTCAGCCTTTTCAGGCTCAAATTAAGCGTTCTCTACTCACACTCTCAATTCTATCCCTTTTTCGCAGCGAGCGAAATCGGCAAAATTTTCAGTTCTTCTCCGAGTCACTGAGCCCGTTCGGAAATCCACGCTCTTCAGGCGCACTCTCGCGATCTTGCGTGGCCTCTTGCGCCTGCAGCGCGTACTGCTCCAGTGCCTGCCGCACTTCGGGAGTCAGCCTGCTCTGATCAATACTCTCGGAGCCGGATCCTTTACTGAAATTGAAAAAATTTCTTCCTTGTGCGGCAGTTGGAGGGTTCGCAGCCGCATGAGCTTGAGCGGCCGGATGATCACCCTGTCCTTGTTGCGCTGAAATCTGGTTCTGGGGATTTTCAGAGCCCGACAAAGTCGGAAACTGTGGCGCCGCTGGCTGCGATGACTGCCCCGATGCCACAGCACCCGCAAGCGACTGCGCTCCAGGAACCAGTGCGCCCATAGGTGAATCCACAATGCGAACCACGTTACGCATGGTGACCTTGTCAGGCCGCGCAGCGTTTCCAACCAGAAAAACAGGCTCGGTTCCTTCGAAACTGACGCCAACAACTTTGACGGTTCCGTCACGAGTGATGGGCAGCGACTGGCCCTTATCGTTCTCTGCTTCAATCCTAAAAAGATAGGTTCCGGATTTCGACGGAAGCGTGTTGCTCTTGAGTCCATCCCAGAAAAAGCTCTGTTCACCTTTATTGACTGGTCCCAGATCCTTTTGAAAAACTTCTTCGCCACCCTGATCGAGAATCGCGACCCGAACCTTCGATGCGTTCTGCGGCAGTACGTACGAGAGCGAATCGCTGCTGCCCTCGGTGTGAGGAAAGCGTTCGCGGTCCACGGTGATCGTTTTTCCGATCATATTGGTCATCGCCATTCGCTCAATCGGCTGATTATTGGTCATCAGCTTAGTCATGGCCTGATTGAGGTTCTGTAACTGTTCGACGCTGGTAAACTGCGCGAGCTCAGAACCCATCTTATCCGCCTCAAAAGGCTTGGTTGGATCCTGATGTTTCATCTGGGTAATCATGATGCGAAGGAAGTCGTCTTTGCCGAGATTTTTTTTGATCTCTCTGGGCTTCTCGCCTTTTGCGCCGTATTTAGCCTGGATCTGGTTAAGAACGTCGCCAAACTGAGGTGTAGTAGCCGCACCGCCAGCGTCTTTTCCGTTGGTTGCGGTAGTTGCTTTCTCGATGGCCAATGGCGCCGCTGATCCCTTCACTTCACTCAGCATTTCTCAATTCCTCGACTTTAAAGCGGCGTTCGAAGCTCTGTTCACTCAGGTGAACTCGGCTTCGAACGCCCAATCATTACGCCCTCACATCGATGCGGCCATCGGCCGCCGCGCGTGATGCCGTGGTTCCGCCATCGAAACCGCGACCGACTTGGGAGCGAAGTGAAGTCGCCCGCGTCGGGCCAACCGAGTTCCCGGTTGCCTCGCCACGTTCGTTCCACTGGCTTCCTTGTCGTCCGTTTTGTCCCATCGAATCCGCAAACGACTGTGATCCGTTTTGGTGGCTCGCTTGATTTTTTTCGTTACCGTTGTTTCCGGCTCCGAACGAACTCTCAGCTTTTGCCACCGTCACGTCCACGCTTCCGAGACTCAGATTTTGAGTAGCAAGGCTGTCACGAAGATAGCTCATGCTTTCTTCGATCACCCTGCGCGCGCCCTCGTCTGAAGCCTGGATTTGCAATCCCACATCCTTGCCGCTGGTTACGACTCGAACGTGAAGTTCGCCCAGGTTCTCCGGTTTCAGCCTGATCCGCATCTCACCGCCACCTTGCGCGGTCAGATTGCGGATATTTCCGCCGATTCCAGCGAGTGCATCCGAGGTCAATCTTTCGCGAGCCATCGACCCAGGAACCACATGCGCGGTCATCTCCGGTTTAAGCGGAGTCGCGATGGAGTCCTGGCCCATTTTGGCCACGGCACCCATTCCGAGGTGCATTTCCCTTGGATTTCCCATTTCAAGTCCAGCGCCCTTGATGCGAGCCGGTCTCACTGCAGCGAATGAGTCAGAAAGTGAAGGCTGTTGGATGCCAGCTTTTTTGGAGCTCACACCTTCGGCCTGCGCCTGCTTCTGTCCTCGCTGCCCTGATTCTGAACCGCGCGAGTCACCGCCCGCGGTTTGACCGCGCGCAGCGCCTGCACCATTCAAGAGCTGAACGAACTCAGCGCCACCGAGTGACCCTGTTCCGCCCGCCCCCACCTGCATGGGCTTTGCGTTTGCCGACTCATGTCCAGCCACCGTCTCAACGGTCGCTCCGGCCTCGTTCAAGAGTTTCTTCAAAGACTCGCTCATTGAACTGAGCGAATTTTCGAGTTCTCCCGTGGCCGTCTCAGCGTCACCTCTCGTTTGAGAAGGCATATTCGGAAAAAGAGGAATCACCGAGTTGCCTCGGAGTTCCGTCGGAATAACCTTTTCAGCCGGATTCAGAAGTGGCTTCATCTCAGGGTCATTTTGAATACCCCCTTCGAAAACCCACTCCCTGCTCCACGGCTTGAGTCCAGCGATCGCTGCACCAGCATTCACACTGGCGACCGTTTCCTGCACGTTGACTGGCGTGTTCACACCGCCTCCGGCTCCACCCACTGCTGATGCGGAAGCTTTTTTCGCACCGTGAGTCGCGCTCTTGGCCTGGTTTTGGGCTTCACCCTCTCCCCGACCTTTTTGCGCCTGTGGCGTGCCGTCTGCTTGTGTCTGTAATTGCGGTTGCACCGGACCACCCTGAATCTGGGTGATCACGGCCGCGCCGGCCATAACGTTTTCAAACTCGCCTTCCTGACGTTTCTTGTCTTTAGGAGGACGTGTTTCGCTTGGGTTCGACGGCGTTGCTGCCGCTGTTTGAGTCAGATTGTTGATCATGTCCATCATTTTCCTCACCTCCCTTCACGGACTTCCTATTACTACCCCCGCGACCGGATTCGCCATTCGACGAAGTCTCGGACGGAGCTCTGGCCGAGATTACTCCGGCCAAAAGTTCGGTTAAACGTGTGGCGCGCTTGGGCTCCATCACGTTCATTACTTTAGAAAGTTTAAGTGTCGACATTCGCGACATCGCGGCGACCGCAAGTCCCTCATCGATGTTCGCCAACATCTGGGCGGAAGCCTTAGGACTCATTGCTTCAAAGGTTTCAACGAGTTTTGCGACCTTCTCCTCGTTTTCCTTTTTGATGGCGCCTGTGAGCTTTGCAACCTCGACACGAATGCCTTCGATTCGCTTGAGCTCCTCTTCCATCGCGCGCTCACGCTGTTTGAGCTCCTTATCTTTGGACTCAAGTTCGGAGGATCGCAGCTCGAGCTCCTCACGCCGTTTCTTGAGATCCTCGAGCCCAAGGCTCGAAACACAGTCCTCTCCGCCTCGAGATCCGCGTTCACGAATCGCGGCAATAGGGGGTGGCGCCTTATCACTCTCCTCGGTCACTCCACCATTTGTGATGTCGGCAGGCCCTTCTTTGACTTTTTCCTGGGAAATTGACTCAGCCGCGGCCTGGTCGGGGGTCGAAGCTTGCTCTGCCTGCGCCTGTGAAAGCGAAATCACGTCACCGCTCAAAAAGTACTCCGGCTCAGACTCTTTTAAAGAAATGAAAAAACTCGCGGCCATCATGCCCAACACCGAAACAGCCCATACTGCGGCGACTGTCTTTCGAGAAATTCTCATTCTACTTCTCCAGCAGACTCACCCTTGAGCGGCCCAAATCTTCTGGAACGCATGGTCACAAGGTCGTCAGTCTGTTTTTGATCGTGCTTGATGAGGCCTTTGCGAAACTCCTCAGCCGCCTTTTCTTTAAGCACCTCGACGGTACGAGTCTGCGTCCGCGCGTGCAGATAAAACCGCATGGCCTTTTCAAGACCACGCTTGGCGCGCGTGACTCCTTGACCGGCGCGTATGATCCGCTGCTTGGTGCCTTGAATAAAATTATCTTCGAGTACGAATGCTGCTTGAGCGGTCGGCTCTGAACCGAGTAATTCGCGGCGTCCTAGAGCCGTTTTCAAATCGTTTTCGAATGATTGCTGATACGCGAGCGCCTCTTGGTAGGCTCGTTGGGCCGCGCCCAGGCCGCGCAATGCTTCGTCTTCACGGGTCTTCCGGACCTTTTCGACAGAAGTGAATTTGAAGTTAAATTTCTTCATTCTTTTTTAATTGTGAGATCAGTCGATTCTCGGCGCTAGACTGAATGATTTGCCCATATCCTCGGCAAAAAGAGCCGAACGGCGACGGCCGTCAAAAATTTCTAGACGGCTGAGAACGCTGTCCGCCTTGATCCTGACGCCCCTGCTGCATGGACTGAAGAAAGGCTTCTCCCGATCGAACGATAGAATGCATAATCGCCTCGGTGTCCTGACAGGTCGCCCGATCCTCGATACTCTGGCGCAAAAAATCCGTGATGCGGTCATGAACGTGGATCGCCTGATCCACTTTGGGATTGCTGCCGCGGGCATAAGCTCCAATGTTGATCAAATCCTCAACCTGGGCGTAAGTCGCCATCCACTCCCTAATCTGTCCGGCCCAATCCCGGTGTTCTGGACTGATCACGGAACGCATCACGCGGCTTGCACTTTGGAGCACGTCCACCGCTGGATAGTGATTTCGCTGCGCCATTTTTCTGGAAAGCACGATATGTCCGTCGAGAATGGATCGCGTCGCGTCCGCGATCGGTTCGTCCATGTCATCACCCTCAACAAGCACAGTGTAAAGTCCAGTGATCGAACCTCGAACTGGGCCGGTCCCGGCGCGCTCAAGTAACTTAGGAAGCGTTGAAAAAACGCTAGGGGTATATCCCTTGGAGGCAGGTGGCTCGCCGATTGAAAGGCCGATTTCTCTCTGGGCCATGCAAAAGCGCGTGACCGAGTCCATGAGCAGCAAAACATCGGAGCCCCGGTCCCTAAAAAATTCCGCGATCGAAGATGCCAAAAACGCGCCCCGCATACGAAGGAGGGGCGATTGATCAGAAGTGGCCACGATCACTACAGAACGGGCGAGGCCCTCTGGCCCCAGGTCTTTTTCGATAAATTCACGCACCTCGCGACCGCGCTCCCCGATCAGCGCGATGACGTTCACGTCGGCGGCCGTGTGGCGCGCCATCATTCCAAGCAGAACTGACTTACCGACACCCGAACCCGCCATGATCCCCACGCGTTGACCGCGACCGCAAGTGATGAGGCCATTGATCGAACGAATCCCCAAATCCAGAGGCTGGG
>CAMBEX010000014.1 GCA_945865865.1 Bdellovibrio sp. ZAP7 | reverse complement strand
TGCCGCTGCTGCAGCTGCAGCAGCCTTAGGATGGTTGGATTTCGTTTCGATTTCGCCGTCCGACTTCGTGCGACGGCGGATTACGGACGATCCAGATTTCTTGTCTTCAGCTCCTACCGCGGTAGGCGCAGCCGCTGGTGCGGCTGTTTTCGGTGAGGGCTCTAACGGTGGTGCAGCTTCTGCGACCTTTTTACGAGTTTTGGCGACACTGGACTTCGGGGCCGCTCTCGGTGCTCCGGCTTTTTCTGCACCGGCGTGTTTTTTTCCGGACATGGCGTCGCGAACCATCTGAACGTCTTGGTCAGAAAGATCGCTCATGTGGCTCTTGACTATGATGTTGAGGGTTTTGAGCTTGTCGAGCAGGGAGAACGAATCCGTTCCCAGTTCCTTCGCGAGTTCATAAACCTTCATCAATTCTTTTTCCGTCATTCCGGAGTCTCCTCGGTCGTTCTACAAATTCAATTTGGCAGCTAATCCAGCAGGGCCCCGCGCTTTACTCTTAAGAGTCCTTTGCGTCTGATCCGTTGCCGGCCTGTTTCATCATTTCGCGGAGCCGCTCTTCGGCTTGAGCCTTGGCGTCCTTGCTTGCAGCGCCACCCGCAGCCGATGCTGCCGCGTCGGTCGCAGCAAAAACAGCTCCCTCGGTACTCACTTTTCCAGTAATCAAAAGAGCGGTTTCTCCTGCTTTTTCAGCGGCCGCTTTTGCGTTCACCTTAAGTTTTTCCGCGGTTTCCTGCTCTTCATAACCAGGAATTTTTTGGAGTACTTCTAGGGTCGCGTCCGATACCTGGCGGGCATTCATGAAACCGGCCTGATAGATCGCTTGCGCCATCGTCTCGTTGACATTTTCGATGTGCTGCAGGCTGAACAAAGCGTCTGAGGCACGTTTCTGAAGCTTGGATTTCGAAATGATGTCAAGCTTCCAGCCCGTGAGCTGTGCAGCTAGGCGAACGTTTTGTCCCTTGCGGCCGATGGCCAGTGAGAGCTGGTCATCCTCGACCATGATTTCCATGGCTTTGCTGCGCTCATCTAGGCGGACTGACGAAATTTCTGCGGGGGCCAATGCGGAACGTACAAAAATCACGGGATTATCCGACCATGGGATAATGTCGATCTTCTCGCCCTTGAGTTCCTGAATCACGTTTTGAACGCGAATACCCTTCATTCCGACGCAAGCGCCGACTGGATCCACGTCGCGGTCATTGGAGATCACGGCGATCTTGGCGCGCGCGCCCGGCTCACGGACAGCGTGCTTGATCTGGACGATCTCTTCGCGCATTTCCGGAACTTCGACTTCAAAAAGCTTCATCAAATACTTGGGTGTGGTGCGGGACAAAAAGAGCTGAGGCCCGCGAGTCGTCAGACCTACATCGAGGAGATAGGCCTGAACACGATCACCTGGTTTAAAGATTTCACCAGGAATGATTTCGTTGCGAGGCAGGAGTGCGTCGGTTTTGCCCAGGTCGATCACAAGATTACCGCGTTCCACGCGGCGTGCGATACCGGTGATGACTTCGCCCTTGCGGTGAATGTATTCGTTGTAAATGATCTCGCGTTCAGCGTCGCGGACCTTTTGGAAAATGACCTGTTTTGCGGTCTGCGCGTCAATACGGCCAAATCCCGGAGCTTCGACTTTCACTCCGAGTTCGTCACCGATGACGGCTTCGGGGTCGAGCTTGCGGGCTTCTTCCATCGGAATTTCTTCGGACTCTTCGAGCATCTCAGGTTCGGAGTCGACGACTTTCTTGAATTGAAAAAGGTCGATATCGCCGGTCTCTGGGTTGTAGTGCGCTTCGAGGATGGCATTGATTCCGTATTTTTTCTGAGCGGCCATCAAGATCGCCTGTTCGACGGCGCTGATGATGATCTCTCTTTTGATCCCGCGGTCTTTGCCTACCGATTCAATGACGCGTGCTAGTTCTGAAGCATTCATGTCTCACTCCTTGCCAAATCGTCGAACTTTGGTTCGAGATTCGCTTTCGATATCAGGGTCAATGGAATCGTGACTTGAGGTCCCGACGCCTGTTTGCCCGTGTTAGTGTGGGTGGCAGGAGCGGTTTTTTTTCGCTGCCTGTCGCCTGTGTCGTGTTTGCCGCTTCCGCCCGAACTTCCATCATTGGAAGAAAGCGCCAAAACTACGGAACCATTTTGCATCCCTTGAAGGGTGCCCAAAAAATTTTTCTGCCTGGGGTTTTTTGCCAGGTACTCCCCGTTGCTGATCTCTTCGGAAGTCAACGGGCGAAAGGTATGAATCCTCACTTCATGGCCCGAAAAACGTTCAAAATCTTTTTCGCGTCGCAGGGGGCGGTCAATCCCGGGTGAAGACACTTCGAGTTCAAACGAGCCTTTAAAAACCGCGTCGAGCTCGGCCATGGTTTCAAGCGGTTCGTCCAGGGCGCGGGAAACTTGGGTGCAATCGTTGATTCCAATTCCCCGGCTTAAATCCGAATCGATCCAGTCGATAAAAAGTCGCAGCATCTTCTGGCGTTGTACATGAACCTCCAGGTGAACGACTTCATAGCCGAGTGGCGCGATGAATGGCGCGATCAGCTCAATCAACCGTTCTTGCTGTTTGTTGACCGGATTTGTTTCCAAGTTCAAAAGCCTCTATTTAAACCCTTTTCGCATAAGCTGCCTGCGGCAAGCCGGCACCCCTATGAGGGACTCCCGGTTGGGCCTTAGGCAAAAAAAAAGTGGGCTTTTGGCCCACTGATCAGTTTGATCTGTATGCTTGCGCCAAGCCTTAACATAGGTTTGGAGCGATTCCAAAGCTCATTTAAGGTAGCTTGACAGCCCATAAAACTGCTGAGTTAATGAGGAAAATGCAATTCAAAACAATCGGAATGGTGCTGCTTTTGGGTGCATTTCTGGCGGAGACCGGTAGGGTGGCCGATCTTCAGGGGACCGTCTCATCGCCCCTGACAGGGACTTTTTCAGGCGGACTTTCGGTGATCTGGGCTAGGTCTCAGGAGCCCCAGACGCTTAAAAAGTTTTCTGAATCCGAACTCCGTCAGTTGAAGCCCTCCACGAGTCGCGAAAAAGATCCACGGACCGGTCAGGTTACCGAATGGTCGGGCACGTTGCTTTCCACGGTTTTGGAGACTGCGATGGGGGGACTCGACCCTGCGTCCAAGGCGCAAATAGATCTCGTTGTACTGACCGGGGCAGGCGGGGTGCAGGCGGTCATTCCCCGGGCGTTTTTGGGCAAATATCCCATTTTGCTGAGTTGGCGCGGAGGTTCGGCTGCTGGATTGCGCAGCGTCGTGCCCTGGACTTCGCGTCCAAGGATTTTGAAAGAAGGGATTCCGCTCGAATCGCTTTTTTTGAATCAAGTGGCCAAGGTCGAACTCACCAGTTACCAAGTTCGGTTTGGAAAATATTTTCTGCGAAAGCGTACGGATCCGGCTGCCATGCGGGGTGAGCGCCATTTTGTGCAGAGCTGCGTGAGCTGTCACCAAGGCGGGGCTCCCGCACTGAAAACGCAGGGGCACCCAGCGGTTCGAGGATTTCAGCTTCCCGATGATCGGACGCGTCGCGCGCTCGAGAGTTATTTTACGGCTTTTCGTACCCAAGACTAAGTCCTCACAGTAGCGTTCGGCTTATTTGCGCGATATAGTTTCGGGCACTATGTCGAACCCCCAGTTCCGCCTCCGTTTTGCTCCATCACCCACGGGTTTTCTCCACATCGGCGGCGTGCGAACCGCGCTCTTCAATTGGCTCTATGCCAAAAAGCATCAAGGAAAGTTTTTGCTTCGTATTGAGGACACCGACCTGGAGCGTTCGGAGGATCGCTACACACAAGATATTTTAGCCTCGATGAAATGGCTGGGGCTCACCTGGGACGAAGATCCTATCTATCAGAGCAAGCGCTTGGATGTTTACCGTGTATGCGCTGACGAGTTGATTTCGAAAGGTCATGCGTACAAGTGCTGGTGTAGTGAGGCCGAGGTCGAAAAAATGCGCGAGGTCGCGCAGGCCGACGGCAAAAAACCGATGTACGACCGCAGCTGCCGCACTCGCAAGACTCCGGGTCCAGACGGCGCGCCCTATGTCATTCGGGCAGCTCTGCCGCTCGACGGGCATGTCGAGTTTACCGACATGATTCGCGGTCTGATCAAATTTGAAAATACGGATCTCGATGACTTTGTTTTGATTCGCTCCAACGGAGCGCCCACCTACAATCTTTCGGTCGTGGTGGATGATGTGGATTCAAAAATGACTCACATCGTGCGTGGCGACGACCATATCAACAACACGCCCAAACAGATGCACCTCTACCAGTTTTTTAATTATCCGGTTCCCAAGTTCGCGCATCTGCCCATGATCCTGGGGGCCGACAAAAAGAAGCTTTCCAAGCGGCACGGAGCGGTCTCGGCAAACGTGTATCGAGGCGAGGGGTACTTGCCGGAGGCGCTTTTAAATTTTCTCGCACGCTTAGGCTGGAGTCACGGAGATCAGGAGATTTTTTCGATCGACGAGATGATTCAGTACTTTTCGTTCGATCACGTTCAAAAAAGCTCCGCTGTTTTTAATCTCGAAAAATTGCAGTGGCTCAACGGCGCGCATATCCGTGCGGTGCAGCCCGAACGCCTGGCCAAGATCGTGGCTGATGACTTCGGTACTTTTTTCAATAGCGACAGTTTAAAGCGCGTGGATACCGCCATCGGGCACAGGCTCGTGAGTTTTCATCAGCAAAAGGTCAAACAGCTGAGTGAACTTGCCGAGCAAATGGTCACGCTCTGTACTCCGGGCGCCGTCGAGTTTGATGCCTCGCTGATCAAGTGGGGAAAAGAGCCATCGGCAAAGCCTGCACTCCAAACCGCCATTGCGCGCGCGCTTGAGCAGTTGAGTGTGAAAATTCGAGAAAAAGCATCGGTTGCGCGTTCTGGAGCGGATTCGACGTGGGGAAGTGTCCCGGCACTGACCGATGTGGGAATGGGCCATAACGATCTCGACGGTTTTTTTCGCCAGATTTGCGAAACCCACGGCGTAAAACTCGGAGATCTCATGGCGCCGATGCGCGTTGCGCTCACGGGTCGTACGGCGAGTGCTTCTATTTTTGATTTGGTCAGCGCGCTTCCTTGGGATGTCGTTGAACCTCGCCTGAAGAAATTGGAGAACGTGTGATGAGCGAGGCTCCAACCAGCGCGGGTACACCTCAAAGAGGTCCCGTCACGGATATTCCAACGGTACTCAAACAAATCGCGCGCCCTGAGCGTGCGGTCGTTACGGCCGGAATGCCTTACGCCAACGGGCCGCTGCATTTGGGGCATCTCGCGGGTGCTCATGTGCCTGCTGATATTTTTTCACGCTGGATGACGCTCTTGATCGGGCGTGAAAACGTCCTTTTTGTAAACGGGACCGACGATCATGGTTCCACCAGCGAAGTGGCGGCGCTTCAGGCGGGCGTCCCGATCCGGCAATTTATCGATCAAATTCATGATCGGCAGCAGACTACTCTTAAGCGTTATTCGATCGGGTTGGATGTTTACACGGGGACTTCGGCACCCGAGACTTTTCCGATTCAAAAAGAACTCGCGCACGAGTTTATTCGTTCGCTTCAAAAAAACGGAATGCTCCAAAAGCGTTCGAGCCAGCAGTGGTTTGATCCCAAGCTCAGTCGTTTTCTGCCGGATCGTTACGTCAAAGGTAAGTGTCCCAACCCCAAGTGCGACAATGAGAGCGCGTACAGTGACGAGTGCGACCGTTGCGGCAGCCAGTACCTGCCAAGTGAGCTCATCCATCCCAAGAGTGCGATCAGTGACGCCGTCCCGGTGATGAAAGAAACCGTCCATTGGTGGCTCGATATGTGGAAGGTCTCTGAGGTCATGCGCGTTTGGCTTCAGGGAAAAACCGAGTGGCGCAAGCCCGTTCTTGCTGAAGTTCTCGGCACGGTTCTGCCTTCGATTCGCTTTGATGCGATCCACGAGGCTGCGTACAAAGAAATCAAGGCGACGCTTCCCAAGCACAAGCCACGCTACGCTCCGGGCAAAAAAATCGCGCTGCAGTTTGAATCCAAAGAAGATCTCGAGATAGGCAAAGTCCTGATTGAAAAGCTCGGCTGCAAATCCGAGTGGGTCGACGAGTGGGCGCACCGCTCGATCACGCGCGATGTGAACTGGGGAATTCCGCTACCTGTGGAATTGGATCCCGACATGGAAGGTAAGACGCTTTATGTTTGGCCGGATTCGCTCATCGCGCCGATCTCGTTTTCTCAGGTCGCGCTCGCTCAGAGTGGCCGGGATCCCAAGCGCTACGCTGAATTTTGGTGTAACCCAAACGCGCGCGTTTACCAGTTTTTGGGGCAAGACAACGTGTTCTTTTACGTTCTCATGCAAGGCGCGATGTGGCTTGGGCACCAGGCTGATCCGATGAGAATGCCCGTGGCCGGTGAGCTCCAGATGACCGATGTATTTGGGTGTTACCACTTGCTCGTCAACGGCGAGAAAATGAGCAAGTCGCGCGGAAACTTTTTCACGGGCGATCAGTTGCTGGATGAAAAGGGCTATTCGGCCGATCAAATCCGGTACTTTTTGTCGACGCTGACTTTGCCTGAAAAGGCGTCCAACTTTGACGTCGCGGCACTCGATGAGCGCAATAAGTTTTTGGCGGGCCCGCTCAATGCGGCGTTTGAAAAGCCTATCTCGGCCGTGCACTCCAAGTTTGGGGGCAAGGTTCCGGAGGGCGTGGTGCTCGAGAAGATCGAGGCTGAGACGCTTCAGCTCGTGCGTCGGTACGTCAAGTCGATGGGCCGCGCGGATTTTTCAAGTCTGCTCGGCGCGATTGAAAACTACGCACGGTCGATCAACAGCTTGTTTACGCAGTTTAAGCCCCATGACGATCGTTTTCCCGAAGAAGCCCGTCGCAACGCGCTTTTTTCGTCGTTCTATGTGCTCAAAAATCTCATGATCATGCTCTGGCCGTTTGTGCCCGAGACCATGGACCGTCTGCGCCAGTCATTGCGTTTGGATCCCTCGGTTTTCAGTATCGACGAGCTGGGTAAGCCCATTCCTGCGGGTCATGAGATTGGCCCGAAGGGACAGTATTTTCCGGCGGTGGCTTTGGAGGGTGGGGCACCTCAACCAGAAGAAGGGCACTGACGCATTTGCGAGTTAGTCGCTTGACCACTGCCTTTGGGGTGGGCTAAACGAGTTTTTCTAGATGTACGGTGGGGAATCGTCCAACGGTAGGACACCAGACTCTGACTCTGGTTATCTAGGTTCGAATCCTAGTTCCCCAGCCAAAAAATAAAAGGGCTACCCGAGCGAAAGCGACGGTGGCCCTTTTATTTTTTGGCTGCGGGTTCCTGGATAAGAACCTCTCCGAGCGGAGCGAGGGTGGTTCGCGGAGTGTTCGCCAGGGGCGAAAATTAAAAAGAATCGGCGCGCAGGATGCGCGTGCCCTTCATTCTAGTTCGCGAGGTGATGGGTCTTAAAGGTGTTTGGCGCGAGTGTCGTTTCGTCGACCCAGACGCTGCCTCGTTCGCAATCCCAGTCGTGGTTGTAGCGATCGCACTCTTTTCCCCAAGAGTTGCGAATCAGGTATTGGCAGCGTCCAAAAAAAGTTTTTCGTCGTCCAATCACCAGTGCGGAGTGGGGACCACACCCTTCTGAAAGAACTCTGTTAGAGGCGTATTTGCGGCCCCCTTCGCCGTGATGGAGGAGATTGGAGCAAAAGTCGATACCCAGAGGTTGCGCTGGCTTTTCGAAGTGGCGGTTAAATAAGTTTTTCATGAAACTACCGTCGTTGGCCGGCATTTTGTGGTCCTTATCAAGGAGGCTCGTGGTTTTGACTTTGGGCTTGGGCTCC
The DNA here is from genome assembly GCA_945865865.1 of Bdellovibrio sp. ZAP7. Taxonomy (GTDB): domain Bacteria; phylum Bdellovibrionota; class UBA1018; order UBA1018; family UBA1018; genus CAMBEX01. The sequence continues at coordinate 13,554 of CAMBEX010000014.1, read as the reverse complement.
TTGATTACGAGCCGATTTTTAGGGTCACACAATACGGACTTGAGAGACTTTTGAGCGGGTAGCAGCGGCGGAAATTGGCCATGCGCAAGGATCTTTTGCGGATCCGTGGTGAGCCTTTCGAGGGCGTTTGGGGTTGCACCGCCTTGGGTGGCAATGTCCCTGCATCCTTGAATGAGTTTGGAGTGGGTATCGCTCAGGGCTTGTCGTTGAAATCTGACGCGAGCGAGACACGTAACCTTTTCGGCGCTGGGATGCTTTCCATCCCGCACAAGAGTCTCGCAATATTTTGGGTCATCCAAATTTTTGAGCTCCTCTTGATCAGACTCGACTCGGCCGTGCAGGTAGGAGGCGTGTGCTCCTAGTCTTCCAGCAGTGGTGAGCCAGAGCTGAAGCGCCTGGGAGTCGCCCTTCCACTTAAGGCAGCCTCCGCGGAGCCCAGTCTCGAGCGCTCGACTCAGGTTGCCGCCGTCAATGTCGGAGGAGCCAGGGGTGTGATCGAGGCGCGCATCCACTGCGAGAATTTCGGGTTGAATAAATCGGCCATCAGGAAGGTCACCGTGCGAGATTCGCCAGGCGTCCAGAATTGCCGAGGCGCTGTAAGCATAGCAACTTCCGAGTTTGCCTTGATCGAGCACTGGGACGTGTTCCATGGATCCCCCGCGCTCATCGAGGCGAAACGCCGGGCCGCATTCCTCGGCCCAAACAGACGAACTGAAAGCCGCACAGAAAACTGTGATGAAGGCAGTAATGAAAAGGGAGGTCGCAAGCGTCCGTGTCCACTGGGTGGCGCGCGGGCGGAGGTGTTTGGAGCGGGTACCCATCTCCCTCTTATCGGCAATATCCTGCATTTCAATCAGGGGCCTACGTACCGTTAAAAACATGTGTAATTACTAATAGTTGTCCCAGTCTTCAGAGAAGTTGACCAAATCACTCTGCTGATCTATATATGGGCCCGTTCGGACAAGAGACAGGTCCCGACCTGACTTATTCCAGTGGAAGGAGCACTCGCAATGGTTTGTCGTACCCTGACCCACTCAAGCGAAAGCAATTTTCACCTCGAGATGAAAAGGAAAACTCACTATGAAAAAGCAATCCCTTAAGGCCCGCATAACGAACAAAATGACAGCAGTCTTGATGATGGCATCCATGGTGGTGCCCGCCGTAATCGCGAAACGCGCGCACGCCGCGCTAGGACTTTTAGCGCTTCCGGCCGGAATCAGTGTAGTTTTTCTTACCGCTGGCGCGGGTACGACTTACGCCGGCTCCAAGGTGGCCAAACTTTATCGCGAGGCGCAGAGAGAAAATAAGCCCGCGAAAGAAGTTTTTTTGCTCGTGGCAACGCTCCTGACTTACTCCAGTGGAATGATTATGTTGGATGGTTCTGAGGAGGGCGGCGCGATGCTGGAGTTTGGAAGTTTAAACGCAGAAAAAGCGCAGTCACTGGGACTCACCGCGGAGGAGCACGCATCGTTTGAACGGGAGCGTCTCGAGATCAATGCGGTTCGCGAAGAAACCATTCTCCGTTCACAAATACAGGCGGAAAAAAATCCGGAACTTTCCGGCGAACAGATTTCCGTGGCTCTCTCCAAGGACTGGAAGGAGCTTTCAACGAGCGCGCTTTCTCCAGAAAGCGTGAACGCGGTCAAGAAGATCTCGGCCGCCGGTCTCGCTAGTCTCTAGAGTGTTTTAAGTCGGCACCTGAGTGTCCTTGGGTTTCGCTTATTCTGATCGAACTTTTCCGCGAAGACTCTTTTTTTGTGAGTGGGCGGATTTCGAGCCTACGCGCCGTTTTTGGCTGCCGCGCGTGGGTTTTGTGGGCTTCCGTTTTTTCGGAATTGAAATAGCTTCAACCAGAATCAGGCGAAACTTTTCAAGGCATTCCTCGCGGTTGCGGCCCTGATCTCGGTACACGTCGCTTGAAATCAAAAGATCGCCGTCGCGGGTGAGGCGAGGTTGAAGTTTTATGAGAACCCGATCGCGCAGATGGGTCGGAATGCTAGAGCTCGCAAGCGCATTCCAGCGGAGCTGGCATTTGCTGTTCACCTTGTTCACGTTTTGACCGCCGGGGCCCGAGCTGCGGACGTAGCTCAACTCGAGTTCATGGGGAGAAATTTGGAAAAAGGGCGAGATCACGATCGTATTCACTTAAAAGAACTCGTCATTCCAAAGTCGTTTTAAGAAGTCCTGAAAGTAGAGCCTCTGAACTCCCTGAGAAAGTCCCGGTGTTCTATCTTGAGTGATGAGCCTATAGTTTTTAAAGGTTTTTTCGTCCTTCAAGCGCTCAAGTCCTCTGGCATCACGTTGTGTCGCACGTTGAGTTGCCTTGATTTCGATTGCGGTATGGTCTCCGACTATTAGGTCTACCTCGTCGCCATGTTTGGTTCTCCAAAAACTCAGTTCATCATCTTTACGGCGATAGCTCAGATAGGCGCGTACCTCATTGATGATCCACTGCTCAAAAGAGCGTCCAAAAAGGTCGCTATTGCGATCAATCTGTTTCGTTCCCGACAACGCGTGGGTGACTCCGTTGTCAAAAAAATAAAACTTCGCCGTACTGACGGCCTTTCTAACGCGTGAATGACGCCACGGTTGGAGTGAGAAACCAATGAGAGTGTCCTCTAGGATTTGATAATGTTCCTTGAGGGTGCTTGCAGGAACTCCCGTGTCGCTGGCGAGCCGCGCGTAATTGATGAGGTTCCCATAGTTGAGTGCAGAGCAACGCAGAAAACGGCTGAATTGTGGAATTTTTCGGACAATCCCTTCGGCCTGAATTTCCTCGTACAGATAGGTTCGTGTATAAGCCTTGAGTTCCTCGTGAGGAGCGCTACTTGTGTAGACTTGAGGTAAGCTGCCAAATCGGATGACCTTTTCGAGGTTGAACTGCCGGCCGAGCTCTGCCGAAACCAAAGGAAAAATCTCGGCCGTCCACGCCCGTCCCGCCAGGAGATTAGCGTGGCCTCGCTTGAGTTTTCTAGCGCTACTGCCGGTTAGCAGGAATCGAATCTGAGTCGATTCAATCAGGGAGTGGACCTCGTCTAAGAGGTCTGGGATTTTCTGAACTTCATCGACGACGACACAGCGCGCTTTTTGTCCGAGGACCAGCTCGCGAAACGCATATCTTTCTGCTGAAAACCTAAAATATTGATCCCCCTCCAGGAGATTGACGTAAAGAGCCTTCTCTTTCAGTTGTTCCTTGATCAGCGTGGTTTTTCCCGTTGAGCGAGGGCCGAACAGAAAGAAGGATTTCTGTTTGAGAAGGTGTGGGAGATTGAGTATTCGGGGAAAAACCATACTCACAACACTACCGTTGTTTAGCCGGATATTCAACGGTAGTGTTGTGGAGTCAGAAAACTTAAGCCTTTCCGAGGTGCGAATATCCTCTCGATGAGGGCGGGGCTAAAAAACTCTTCGCCGATCACTGAGGAGTGGGACTTGGATTCGGCGTTAAATTGTAAGTATATATAATCATTAGTTAAAGATTATTATTACGCAGTTATATATGCTGCTATAATGGGAGCATGGCAGGAAATCTCACCGCTCAGCTCATGTTGTCTGCACTCGGTCGACTGGATTTACTTTTGAGTCAAACTCCACGGTACTCGGACGCCTCTCCGGGGGAGGTCGCGCTCATTGTCGGAGGCGGTGGTGCGATGATTCTTGCGCATGGTTTTGCACTGGCGACATCAGACGTGGATGCTGTGCCGCGGGGAATGGATCTGAGCCAGCTCGATCCCCTGATTAAGCAAGTTGCCGCGGAACTCTCGCTGGAGCCGGATTGGTTGAATCCCTATTTTTCGACTTTCGCACACACGCTGCCGCAAGATTACGGATCACGACTCATCGTAGTTTTTTCGGGCAAGGTCCTCAAGGCCGAGGCGCTTGGAAAAGAGGAAATGCTGATCATGAAGTGTTTCGCCCACCGACAAAAAGATGTGGGTCACGCCAAGGCGCTCATCAAAAAGGGCGCGAATTTACCGAGTGTCGAAAATCATATCGAATCTTTGTTGAAAAAAGGGATTCCAGGATCTCAGGCCGCACTCGATTTTCTGGATGATGTTTTGGGACAGCTATGAAGGGCCTTGTGGTCATTCCGTCTATCGAGCTGCTCGCGACGGCTTACGGAAAACTGCAGAGCGGGTTCAAAATTGAAATCTCTGAATTGGCGCTCTGGTCCCAATGGGCACGACTGGACCCACGCTTGGCCGAACAGTGGGTGGACCACCTAGAGAAAAATTGGCGCGAGATTTCACCCCTCGAATTTCGCACGGCGGCCCTCAAACAGCCCTGGCCGGCGAGTGTAGGTCTGCTGCTAGAGCACGCGCTCTTATTGGGGCGTGATCGAAAAAAATTTGGAGCTCAGGCCCTTTTTCGAGCGTGGTGTGGACTCGTAACTGAGGGGATGACCCGGGCAGACGACGAGCAGTTTTTTGTCGGGCTACGTGCTTTTGCCGGAAAAGCGATGATCGAAGATGCGGTTGCGAGTCTAAAGTTGTATCGAAAATGGGGATACCTGGGGCGAGAAATCCTGTTCAATAAAGCCGCGCTCAGGATCGAGGCCGCGCCCAGAACCTTGCTCTCGGTTTCGGCTCGTCGCCAGAAACTCGATGAGTTTCTCGATGCGAGGCAGCGACTCACGACTCGTGAATACCGAGAACTTTTGGGCGGGTGTGTGGGGGTTCGGCAGGCTGAGGTAGATCTTGCCTCGCACCCACGGCTCAAACCCGTGGGTCGAACCCGCGGGCGTGTTTGGGTCATCAAGTAGTCTCTCAAACTTCGCTCATCCAACTGGAACCACAATGATGTCGATTTGATTAACCTATTGAACAAATCGACATTATCGGGATATTGTAGTTTCTGTGCCCCACCAACGAGTGCGATACCTAAATGGAATATTGGAGTCGAGCCTGCGTGCTAGCCCGATTATTGGCCTCATGGGCCAACGCCAAACGGGCAAAACCACATTAGCCGAACTGTTTGGGGGTGAGTATGTCACTCTCGATGATGAAGAGTCGCTGGAGCTTGCTCTCCGTTCGGCGAAAACATTTATTCGAGGGCGGAGCCGTCCCTTCGTTATTGACGAGTGTCAACAGAGCCCATCGCTCTTTCCGGCGCTTAAGGAGCATGTGAGAACCAGTAGGGCGATGGGGCAGTTTCTCCTCACCGGGAGCGTGCGGTTTACTGGAGTGGAGGAGATCAAAGAAAGCTTAACTGGTAGAATGATCGAGCTTGAGCTCCTTCCATTTTGTCTCACTGAGATTCATGGACTTCCCCTGACCGACCCCGTCCGCTTCCTCCAGGTGAAGAAGTTGGCGGAGGTCATGTCGTCCCGCCAGAAATCCCATAAGGTGAGTGACCCGGCGCTGCGAGAGTTTCTTGCGAAGGGTGGGCTCCCTGGGATTTGTTTTTTAAGGTCTGAGATTCTTCGTACTCGAAAAATGCGTACACATATCAAGACTATTCTTGATCGTGATCTTCGCATGGTCACGCGCACGACCCTCGACTACCTCACGCTAAAAACTTTTCTTGAGGAAATTGCCATTCAGCAGGGCGAGGTTTTCGATCTTTCGCGAGCTGCGCGTGGAGCCCGAATTGCTATGAATTCTGCCAGAAAACTTCTGGCTGGATTAGAGTCGGTTTACCTCGTCCGCACGATTCTCAAGCAGGGAGATACCCACGGAAGGCTCGTCTATCTCGAAGATCAAGGCATGGCTAGTTTTCTACTGCGGGAGCGCGGACAATCCTTCGTGGAATTTAGACCCGTGGATCTGAACCGCCTCCTCTTTCAGCAGCTCAACGCGCAAGTAAAGTATAATGACAGACATCAAGTGCAACTCACAAGTTATCGACGCCGGAGTGGGACGATGATGGACTTCGTGATATCGGCAGCGGGAGTGGGGCGCTTAGGCTACTCGGTGGGCGCGGGTCGGCAAGCGACGCCACACCAGATTCGAAGTGCACAGGCATTTCTTAAGTCCGCACCGGGCGCACGCGCCCTCTTGCTCCATCTAGGCGATGGAGTGCGCGAGCTGCATCCCGGTCTGGTTGAAGCTCCGATTTGGGCTGCGTTCTAGCTATTCCGCTCGCACTTTTCCGCGGAAGCATTTTTTTGAGTGGACAGACTTCGAGGCTTCGCGCCGCACCTGTACCGCGCGCGCAACGAAAGCAGCGGACGTTCAAGAGCGTAGTAAGAAGCCGCGCCTAAAACGAGGGGCGGAACGAGCCAGACCGGAAACGACATCCACCACACCGAAGCCATTCCGAAGGTCTTGGGACTGATCCAAAACATTTGCTGCCATAAATAAACGGAATACGAGAGCACGCCCAGGAGCATCACGGGCGCGAGATTCAGCAAGCGGTACAAACCCCATTTTGGAAGCAGAATGCTTTGCGCGAGCAGGAGGATGATGCCTAGGCCTTGAAGAGTGTGGCCCAAGGGAGCCATGACAACTTGAGCGAGTTTGAGCTGCGAAAACACATGCGGAACCGCGACCAGAGTCAGCCCAACGACGACTGTCCAAAAGGGTCGCTCGCACAACCACCGACGTCCACGAGTCGTGATCGTTGGCCAGATGATCGCGAGCCCGCAGCCTAGTGCGATAGAATCACAATAGAGGGGCGGAGAAAAACGACCGACGATCCATCTCCAATTGAGTGGAAGCCACTCAAAATAACCCACCGCCCTCATGAGCGGTGAAATCAGAAGTGGCACCGCAAGGACGGTGAGAGCCTTTTTAGGCGACCGTGTTAGCCCGCCAAGCACAATGAGCGCAGGCCACAGGACATAAAATTGCTCTTCTGCCGATAGAGACCATAAGTGATTGGTAATCTGCGGCGAACTGCCCAATCCCGTGGTGAAAGTGAGATGACGGAGCCACTGACCAGGGGTAATTGCAAGTGGAGTGCGCCAGTCGAGCCACGCCACCACCGCCAAGAATGCGAAAAAGACCGGCAAAATGCGTAATGCGCGCCGCAAATAAAATTCCCTCAAGCGAATCCGCCCCGTCTTGGCGTGTTCCCCCAACAAGAGGTGAGTGATCAAAAATCCGCTGATGCAGAAAAAAATCCGGACTCCGAGATTCCCGTCAAAGAGCCAACCAAAAGCCGCGCGAAACTCGGGTGGAAACCCTTGGGTAAAAACACAGTGCATACCCAACACGAGGATGATGCTGAGTGCGCGCCAGCCGTCGAGCGAGGGGAGGCGTGGTGGGCTGGGAGCAATTGCGGACAGCGGCATGCCTAACTCAGACCCAACGCTTCCGCGAGATTGGTGAACGGCAGGCACTCTACCTCGCCGATGTGCTTTCGGAGTGGGTCACGAGAGAGACAAAACTTTTTGGCCCCCGGAAACTCCGCTGCGATTCTTGAAAACGACGCGAGATCATTCTCACGAACGGACGTTGTTGACTTGATCTCGATGAGCGTCAGGGGCTGCCCAGGCCGTTCGACAATCAGGTCAATCTCGACGTCATCGCGAGTCCTCAGATAAGAAAATCGATAGTTCTTGCGCGAATACGAGCTCATCCGCACAGCTTCTTGGATGACCCAATGTTCGAAGTGCATTCCGAACGCGGAAGTTGCGGGACGGAGGGGTGTGCCCAGTGAACCATCGAGAGCCCGTTTGACTCCTAGGTCAAAGAGGTAAAATTTCGGATTTTTACGTTGCCGCTTGCGGATGGACTGATGGAATGGCGGCAGCTCAAAACCCAGCATCGTGTCCGCGAGGATTTCGAAATAGGATTGGATTGAGACCGGATCAGTGCCGCAGTCACGAGCGATATTGCTGTAGTTGATGATCGTGCCCGAACACTGCGCTGCTACGTCCATGAAATTGCGAAAGGGCCGCATTTTACGAACGAGCTGCTCTTCTTGAATTTCCTCCTTCAGGTAGGTTTGAGTATAGGAGTTCAAAAACTCCATGCGGTCTGCAGTATTCTTCAGTGTGTAAACTTTAGGGAGGGTGCCCCATTCGAGACTTTTCTGAAGATTGAAATCGGGGCCCAGTTCAGCGTCAGTCAGGGGAAACAAATGATAGACAAAAGCACGTCCTGCGAGGAGGTTTGCGGCGCCTCGTTTGAGCTTTCTCGCACTTGATCCGGTCAGGGCAAAAAGCCACTTTCCGGTTTCTATTTTTTCGTGAACGACATTTAAGAGCTCTGGGACACGTTGAATTTCGTCGATCATGACCCATTGGCGCCCCCGCTTTTTGGGCCTCAAGGCATCCAATGCTGCGCTCAGTTCTCCGGGGTTGCGGATATAGCGATCATATTCATTGGGCTGCAGGAGGTTGATGCTCAGGCTGGGAGAGGTGGCCGAAAAAAACTGTGAGTGAACAAAGGTGGTCTTGCCGGTTCCGCGGGCTCCGAAGAGCAAAAAGCTGTTGTTGGCAGAAGGCTTGAGGAGTCTCTGATACATGATTTAAGATTGTCCGCCAATTTTAAATCAAAGTCAATGATGTGAACTGTCGTGGGGGCGGGCAAGTGATCGAGTCTAACGATGGAGTCATGCTATCAGTACAGTTTCTTTACAGATTACGGAAGCAACTCAGGATGGTGCCGTTTCAGGTGATCCATGGCGGAAGTGCGAAGTTCGTCGACAAACTCGATCAGTTCCTGGATGTCCGATTCGTTGACCTGGCCGACGTGCTCATATTCGAGGGTGTTGCGGGTCGAACGGCATGAATTCAAGTATTCAGAATCCGAGCGGTACTTTTCGCCCAGTATCTCTGAAAGGGAATCGATAGTGCGGTAGTGAGCATTGGCGTTTTCTGGGCGGTACCCCTCGGCGTAAAGGAGAATCGCGCAGAGTTTCAATGCGGCATTATAGGCGATTCCAAATTTCCAATCCGGATCGAGCCCTTGAGTTTCAGCGGATTTCAGGTCGCGAGTAACAATTTCAAAGAGGTCCGAGATCTCTTTTTTGCTCGTCTTATGAGGCCTTAGCTACCCGTTTTTTTGCCAGTCTTTCAAGCTCATGATGATCTCCCTTGATGAACTGTTTAGGCGTACTCAGGATTTGGGTTAGAAAATGATCCTTCGCTCGCAGTCGTCGAACAAATTCCTGTGCCGTGTAAACATGGGGATTGACCTCTCTTCCGAGCCGGAGTGAGGCGTCTCCAAGTAAGGCAAAGAGGCGGCGCTTCTTAAGGGTTCCGATGATGATGAGATCAATGTCGCTGGTACGCTTTGCTTCGCCGCGGGCGAGAGAGCCAAAAATGAATGCGAGTTCCAACTCGGAACAGTTTTGCAGTCTTTCGCGAAATAGTGCAACGGCTCCGATCGTCTTGAAAACTAAGCTTTTGAGTTCGGAATAAATCGGATGAAGGACTATTGCCGAGTAATAGAGACGATTTCCGTCACGGGATTCGTCAACAAGTCCGAGATTTTTCAGGTTTTCGAGCTCGTTGCGAATAGCCCTCGCCGTTAGGCCCGAGTGGCGGGCAATGTCTCGCAGGTGTAGGCGCGCTGGGGAGTCTGAGAAAAGGAGTCTCAAAATTTCGGCGCGAGCCTTGGAAGTCAGCAGCCGCTCGAGGGCGTTTTTCATGTGTACCTATAGTATACGATTGTGTATTTTAGGTACACAAAAATAGAACTCAAGGGTGCAGCTTGATGGGGTTACGCAATCCCCGCGTATACGCGGTGAACATCATCGTGTTCGTCGATCGAGTTCAAAAATTCGGCGACTTCTTTTTTCTCGGTGTCAGCGAGTTCGACCATCGATTTGGCGATGTGACTGAACTCCGAGAGTGTCACCGTCCAGCCTGATTGTGACAGGGCCTTGGAGACGATGTCGAGATCAGTGGTGTCGCAAAAAAAGCGCGCGCCCGTGTGGCCGGTAGGAACGTCATCGCCTTCGAGCGGCTCGACGTTTTGCGCGCCCGCTTCGATGGCGGCACCTTCGATGTCGATTCCGGCTTGAGCTTGAGTGGCTTCGACCACGCCCAGGCGGTCAAACATCCAGGCCACGCTGCCTGCGGAGCCGAGCTGTCCTTTTCGAAAGAGCACGCGAATGTCTGAGGCCGTGCGGTTGCGGTTGTCGGTCAGGCATTCGACGATGACCGGAACGCGGTGTGGGGCAAAGCCCTCGTAATTGACGGTTTCGTACTGAACTTGATCGTCGAGAAGGCCCGCGCCTTTTTTTACCGCGCGCTCGATGGTGTCGCGCGGAACGGATTGTTTGCGGGCGGATTCGATCCCGGCCCTGAGCCTGGGGTTGTGGTCGGGATTGGGGTCGCCGCCTTTTGCTGCGACCGTAATTTCTTTAACCAGTTTGCTGATCAGAGCCCCGCGTTTGGAGGAGCCTTGAATTCGACCTGCGTGTTTCCATTGTGCGCCCATGGAGTAGGTTTATGACGGGGGTGGGGTTGGAGTCAACTGTCAGTAAATTGAGATGTGTGCTTGTGAGGCGCACTCTTCGTGTGCGCCCATGGAGTAGGTTTATGACGGGGGTGGGGTTGGAGTCAACTGTCAGTAGTCGGTCTGACCTCAAGATCATGCTCCCGTCTGAAATCCCACGCGATAAAAAGCTTTAGCATCGGCAAGTAAAGCCGCAAAAATTGGCTGTTTGTCTGCACTTATTTTCAAACCCGCCTGCCTCCTGCTAGGCGGCCCCGGGTATTTACTCATTGACTCGAGTGCCCAGTAGGTTGACCTTACGAGTATGAGATCCCCTATTGCTGGACAGAACATCCTGGTGACCGGCGGTGCTGGATTTATTGGAAGTCATTTGGTGGACGAATTGCTGAGCCGTGGCGCTGAGCAATTGATCATCGTTGATAATCTTTTTTGTGGTTCTTTGGAGAATCTTTCCCATCTTAAAGAAGACCCTCGTGTGACCTTGTATCGTGACGATGCATCTGAGTGTGGACTGTTGGGTACCTTGATCCAGCGACATCAAATTTCCACAACTTTTAATTGCGCAACTAAGGCCTTGAATTATTCCTTCATCAATCCATTCGGAGCGTTTGAAACGAACACTAAAGTTCTTGGTAACCTACTCGAATTTTTGCGACAGGGGGCCTTCAAGTCCCTCTGTCATTTTTCGACTTCCGAGGTCTTTGGGACGGCACAGTCGGAGTTCATGGATGAAAAACATCCGATAAAGCCCACGACAACTTATGCTTCAGGGAAGGCGGCAGCAGATCTCCTTCTGAAAAGTTATGTTCAGATGTTTGCCGTGGATGCGTTCATCGTGAGGCCTTTTAACGGCTTTGGACCGCGACAAAATTGGGAAGACCCGCTGGCGGCAGTCATCCCACGGACAGCTCGGTTAATTCTAGAGGGTCGAAAACCCGAAATTCATGGAACAGGGGAGCAGGAGCGAGACTTCACTTATGTCAGAGATACCGTTCGAGATGTGTGTGATCTCTTTCGAGTGATGAACCGCGGCGAAGAGGTCAACATTTCATCAGAGTCCAGGGTTTCGATTCGGGCCATTGTTCAAGCAGTTGCATCTGCCTTGGATTATCACGGTGAATTTAGCGAGCTACCTGCACGCGGGGCAGATGTGCTGAGCCATTGTGGAAGCTCTGCATTTTTGAAAACAAAAATTCCTTACGTGAGACGCCCGTTTCCGGAGGCGTTAGCCGAAACGGTGGATTGGTATCGCCAGAAAAGGGCGTTATCGCGATGATTCCGTTGATCAGACCCTACATTCAGTTTGGTGAGATCGAAGAAAATTTTAGAAATATTTTTGAGTCTGGAATTTTGACACGCGGGCCATTTGTTCAGAAACTTGCCGAAAAGCTCCAGAGTTTGTCCGAAAAGCGGTTTTGTTTTCCTACGTCCTCTGCGACTACGGCGCTATCGGCTTGCCTGAGGGGCCTCGGAATCCGGCATGGTGATGAAGTGATCGTTGCGGACTTTTCCTTTCCGGCCACTGCAAATGTTGTTGAGGAGGTCGGAGCCCAAACCGTATTGGCAGATGTTGATCCCGACACTTTCAACCTTGCCCCTGCGGCATTATTGGAGGCAATGACTTCGAAAACGCGAGCCGTCATTGCGGTGGATGCCTTTGGAAACCCTACCGGCATGAACGAGATTGCGCGAATTTGTGAGGACCGCGGGATTTTCTTGATCGAGGATGCAGCTTGCGCCATCGGCAGCTCCGAAAACGGGGTGCCAGCAGGTGGAATTGGAAAAGCGGGTTGTTTTAGTTTTCATCCCAGAAAACTGCTCACATCGGGTGAGGGTGGCGCAATTATGACCAGTGACGAAGACTTGGCAGCTGCTCTGCGTGTGAAGCTCTTGCATGGAGGTGTGCCGAGTGAGGTGGGGATGTCGTTCATTGATGTGGGCTATAATTACCGGCTGCCTGAGCTCCAGGCTGCGATGATTATAGCGCAACTTAAAAATTTGATGGACATTGTTGCGCGAAGGCAAAAGTTTCAGGCGAAAGTAAGTTCACGATTGATGCCCCACGGATTCATTCCGCAGAAAACGGGAGCAGGCGTCAGCCATAACGTTCAGTCGTTGGTTTATCAGGTTCCAGAGGGTGTTTCCAAAACAGGAAAGCACGCTCGGAACGATCTGATTGGGCGACTCAGGGCTCAGGGAGTAGAGTCCACATTGGGGACTTATTCCATTAGTTCTAGCCCTTATTATCGCAGTAAGTACTCACGTGTTTGCAGAGTGAGTGCTGATCTACAGGAGCGGACAATTACGTTGCCTTGTCATGATGGGGTCACTCCAGAGGAGCTTTGCGATAGGTTGGAAAAATGTCTATGACACTACTGGAACAGCTTAAAGATTTGCTCAAGATTTCACGGCAAAAGAAGCGAAATGAATTTAATCGTGTTCTTTCCGTTGGAGAGTATTTGTCTGACCGGTTTGAGAAGGCTGCCTATCTCGGCTTTGGGGAAGGTTCCTCAATTTACGACTCAGCCCTGGTTTTTGGCGATGTTCGTGTCGGAAAAAATTGTTGGATCGGTCCATTTACAATATTGGATGGCTCCGGAGGGCCCCTCATCATTGGCGATGGTTGCAATATATCTGCGGGTGTTCAAATTTATACTCACGATACCGTGGATAAGGTCAATGGTGGGGGAGAGCGCGCTGTAGGACCTGTCACGGTTGGACGTAATTGTTATATTGGCCCACAGTCAGTAGTTTCTTATGGAGTGGAAGTTGGCGAGTATTCTGTCATCGGCGCATTGAGTTTGGTAAATCGCAGTATTCCACCCGGGGCTAGAGTTTACGGTACTCCTGCCAGAAGCAGCCAAGAGAGGTTGGATTGAATATTCCTCAGAAGTTGAGCATCGCCATACCTTTTCTGAACGAGGCAGATAATTTGAGTCGTTTTCCATCCAGAGTTTTGGAGCTTCGTGAGGTGTTGAAGGGCTTCGAACTTGAGTTCTTATTTGTAGATGATGGATCGGGTGATCGATCGATTGAAGTCTTAAAGTCTCATAATTTTTCTGGAGCACGGATCATTCGGCTTTCAAAAAATTTCGGATCTCACCAAGCGATCATGGCCGCCTTGGAGGTTGCGACCGGCAATTTTTTTACGTTTATGAGTGCCGACTGTCAGGAAGACGTGTCTCTTTATCCATCTCTTTTG
>CAMBEX010000013.1 GCA_945865865.1 Bdellovibrio sp. ZAP7 | reverse complement strand
CTTTGTGGTGCCGGAGGCGCGCGCAAAGTCGTCGACTTGGTGGACCTCAAGGCTGGATATCGTGAGGCGCTGGCGTGGGACGCGACCGATAAGGGAGTTAGTTTTGCGATTGGCTTGATTAACATACCAGTGGTGCATGGGCTTTTGCGCACAGCCTGGGATCGGCTCACCCACTATCAAGACCTCTTGATTCAATCTCGCCAGGCGATGGCGATTGAAATGATCCACACTGCTCAGGACGCTAGCGGACATGGGGGCGCTCCGTTTTCGCCGTATTCGGCGCTGAGTGAAGCCCAGCAGATCAAGTCCAAGGTTTATCTCATGCAGGAACAGACCACGCTCTTGAGCTGGATCAAGTGGCTCTTTACGGACCCTCTCAAGCAGTGGGGTGCGCAGGTGGCAGAGTCCGAACAAACCGCGCAAGAGTCCACGGTCTGGGCCGCTGATCATGACCGATTGGTAGAAGCGTTTAATCCTCGCTTCGCGATAACAACCGATCTCACAGGTGATGCGGGCGCCGAACTTGCGGTTCTCTCTTTTAGCCCGGCTTCTTTTTCGAGGCTTCCCTACGTGTCTGTTCGGTACGCGAGTCCCGACTCTGTAATTGCCGGGCGAATCGCAACCGAAGCCTCCATTGTCGCGATGGGAATGGCCTCGTCCTTTATTCCAGTCGCCGGTTCGGTCGTATTTTACGCGTACAAGTTGATCGTGCAGGATCCGATGACGGAGTCCAAGTTTTGGGAAGCCAGGCTTTCGGCTCATCTAGGTGAGAGAATTTCCGCGGGAGAGTCGCGTTGGGAGCGTGAGCTGTCATGGCTGGAGCGGCAACGGATCAATCCGTTCGAGCTGATGGCCGAGGAGTCTCGCGCGTTGGTCGAAGCGCGCTGGGATGCACTGGGCGCGCGTTAGTTTTCCGGTCATCATCACAAATAATTTATTAAGCTAGGGGTGTCGGAAATGTCGCGCCAGAGCCGTCGCTCCAATTTCCTCACCCTAGCTTAATAAATTATTTGTGATGATGACGCAATGTCAGCGCACGGTCTGAAAAGCGGGAGTCCGGGGTGTCGGAAATGTCGCGCCAGGGCTTAGTTTCCGCTGCGCCAGACTTCTTCGCGCATCTCGTCGAGGCGGAGTTTATTTTCATCGAGTTGGGCGGGAAGCCCGCGACCGTTCCATTCGCTCTTTTGGTGGCCGTGATTGCGGATTTTTTTCGCGGTCACTTCCGTCTGAATCAAACCATTAAAACCCTGATCGGCGGCTTGATAGGCCAGTCTCAAAATAGTCTCGTCGCGATCGTGGCAATTCTCGACGACCACTGGGGTGAGTGCTTTTTTGGTGACCGGAGTATGTCCGCGATACGCGCTCGTGATGATGATCACTTGTTTGGCGCGCTCAAGTGTCTCCTCGTAGCGACTCAGCTCCGGCGCGATCTGTTCGTCAAAACAGCGCATGCAGACTTTAGAATGGCTCAGGTTTTCCTGCACGGCGTGAGCGAACTCGAAATCCGAGTCCACGCGAAATCGCACGCAATTGCGGCAAAAATGATCCTGGCATAACGGGCATTCGTGCTGGCCCTTGGGGCGCCGACAGGCGGCACACTCAAGTGTAGGTTCGGTCATTAGAGTAGTTCCCAGATGTTGTAGATGTTCATAAATCCGGAGCGGTAACAGCTTGCTCGGATCATTTCTTCGTCTCTCAGCCAGTAATGGAGAGTGGCGGCTGGCCAGAGATACCCAAAAGAATAGCTCGTGGAGTTGTAACTGCTCTCAAAGTTGCGGGCTTCTGGGTAGCGATCGAAATCGCTCATGAGAAATTTCATTAGATTCTGCGCGCGCGCCCGAACCATCGCTGCTCCCTGAAGTTCGGCCAAGCGCACCACTGAGCCTTTGGAGTAGAGCAGGGCTTTGCGAGTGTGGACGGCGTGTTCGAGTCGCAGAAAACCAATCTCGACGAGCGCGCGAAGCTCCGGGTTGCGAACTCCATCCGTGAGAGGACGCTTCTCAATGGCAAGCCCCAGGCGCGAGAGCTCGTCCTCGATGAGTGCGCGATTTTTGCGCAGCTTCTTGAGGGGCGTTCGCTCGTGCAACGGTTGCGCGCACCAAGGAAACTCGTCAAAAATCGTAGAACCGCTGATCACAGAAAAAAGCCGCTCCTGCTTATAAAACAGGGATTGAAACTGCGTGATCTGGCTCCAGACATCAGGGTTCTCACCCAATAGCTCAAGACCGATACCGGGCCGATCACGATAGTCGCCACTCGATAAAAGAGCCACGGTCCAATCGACGAGCCAGTAGCCCAGCTCTTGGCCCGCTGAGAGCGCTAGATGGCCTTTTACGCCATTTTTTTCGATCAAGCTCATGTCCGTCGAACGTGCGCGCAGGAAATCCGTCAAGAGGAGCGGAACATCGACGTCGGATGCCAAAAAGGAACTGGTCTGCGGTACGTACCAAGTGGGACGAAACTCGGTTTCTTTGAAGAGCATTTTTCGCGTGCTCTCAAAGTTTTTTCGACCAAAAGCAGGGGCCCAAAGATCCTCAAGTGAATAGAAAAACGCGGTCCGAGCTTGGACTCCGACGTCGGCGTTTCCATACTTGCCATCCAATTGTTCTGATGCGGGATGATTGCGGACAAAAAGTCCGCGAGACCTCTCAGAGAGTTTTTGCCGGAGAACCTCAATCCACTCTTCGGTGGATTCTCTCAGTTTGGGGTTCCACTCGTCGCGTGCCAGGTCCAGCGCCAGATAATCAAAAGCAATCTCATCGGCGAGGCTGTCGGCAGTGTTACGGATCTGAAAACCCCTCGTAAAGGGCAGTGAAACCTGAATCAAACGAAAGCGTCGTTCGAGAGCGGTCTCGAGAGTGACGCTGACTCCAGTTAGAACTCCCAGTGCGCGGGCGAGTTCAAACGGGGCGCGGAGAGTCTCACCGAGCGCCTCGATGTCCTTCTTAACGAGCGCGATCTCAAGAGTGTTCTGAAAGTTGCGGGCAAGCCAGCGGACGGACTCCTCGGCGATTGCGGTTTGGCCCTCGATAAATCCGCGCATCCACTCGTTTGGAAAAAGAGTGTTGAGGTGAAAGCCACGGCGTTCAAAGCGTGGCTGAAAGACAAACGATTTTCCGCATGACTGCTGGAGCTGTTCCAGTGAGGGAGAAATTTGAGTTCGAGGGTGTGGAAACAAAAACCCCAATTTGTGGAGGGCGTAATAAAATGCAGGAGCCCATTCAGCATCGGAGGCATTTACGGCAACCGCGATGTGATCCGCCTCGCAGCGCACTTCAACAGCCTCCACGGCTTTTTGCTGGAGCTTGGAGGGTTCGCGCACCAGACGAACTGAGCCCGATGGCAAGTGGGCCGCAGCGAGAATGATCTCTAAATCCATTTCGATGGCCTGAGGACTTGCGACAGGTACCGAAAACGGTTGGGCGTTGGGTTCAATTCGCGCTTCGGCGTTCATCGAAACCAAAGCCAAGAGTGCGATCCAAAATCTAGCGTAGAGAGGATTCATTGAAAACTCCGAGGGAATAGTTACTTTTTAAGAAGGCCGATTTCGCGGAGTCTCTCTTGGAGATAGCTCTTTGCGGTGTGAGTTTCAGAAAGTTTGACGTCTGCGCGCGGATGCAAAAAAAGCGGCATCGAATAACGAGATGTTCTTGCGGCAGGGCCCTTGGGATTCACCACGCGGTGAGTGGTGGAGCGATAGTAGCCTTGGCTTGCCATCTGGAGCATATCGCCTGAGTTAATCGCGATGCTTCCGGGGTCACACGAAACATCATGCCACTCTCCGGCTGTATCCATGACTTGAAGTCCTGGGGTCGTGGCTGCCGGAAGCAGAGTAATGAGATTGATGTCCTCGTGGGCGGCAGCGCGAATGGCGCCTTCTTCTTCGCCACCCGTGAGGGGCGGATAATGAATCGGGCGCAAAAGAACTTCGCGGCTGTCCACGATCATGTCCTTGAGAGGCATCGAAAACTGGGATTGGATTTCTTTGGGAGAGTATTCTTCGATCCAGCAGAGAAGTTCGCTCGCGAGCTTGGTCAGGCTGTGAAACATTTCCCAAGTGCGTTCGGCGAGACCGGCAGGGAGCTTGTCCCATACATAGAGATGGTAGAATTCTTTGAGATCTTTTTGGCTGTAATTTTTTGCGTTCTCGGTTCGGAACGGAAAGTAGCCGGACTGGAGAGTGGGGTCGAACTTGTAACGGTGCTTTTCTTCAGAAGCGAAAAATTTTTCCCAATCCTTGAAAGTCTCACGAATCATACTCGGCGAAAGCGTGTGGTCCGTGAGAACCGCAAAACCCGTTTCACGCAGGGACTGCGTAAACAGACGTGGAGCATCCTGGGAGCCGTATTGGACTTGTAATACTTTCATGGGGCCGCACTATAGCCGCAAAAAAGACATAAAAGAAGCTCGTTTTCATCCGGTATTCGGCAGTATTGGGCGGTATTTGGGGTGCTCCCAAAGGGACCACATCATTGTTAAATTACCGTAGTTTAATGACGAACCCGTTGGATTCTACTGCGAAATCAGGCTGTTTCGTCGTCAGTTGAGGCTCTTTTTAACGAGTTCCCTCACGTAATTGAGCTCTAAATAGGGGTTGGTCTTATGGGGTGCGGGATACGAATCCTTGATGCCTGTGGGAAACCATAAAAAGTCCGGGTGAAAGTCGGGCTTTTCCCATGCAGTAGTTTTGAGTGACCCGTCCGGGTTCAGATAGATTTTGAATGAGTATTTTTTGGTGTCCGTACCCCAGCTCCAGTCCGGGACCAGCGCCTCCTGGTCCTCGGCTCCTTGCGCGAGGTCATCCTCCATGTTTCCCATGTTATCGATTTCAAGAAATCCGTTTCGAACCAGCGGATCCTCCGTAGCCTCGACTTTAAGTCGGGACTTGAGGGCCAGGATATTGCCAACAGCCGGACCGGCTTCGTGGTCAAAAACCATGGGGATATGCTGGTTGCCGAGGTACTCAGCCAAAAGACCAATCACAAAATCCGGCGTGGGCTCTGCGATGGGTTCACCCGATTTTCCATTATATCGGTGTCCCCAAAACAAATATTCTACGTGATAGCTAGCTGCCTGAATGATCGCGACCAGATCTCTAGGGTCAAACGTCAGGTTTTGATCCACGACGCCATGCTGAGGTTTTTTCCAGAGAAACGGGAGAGTTGTTGAAGCATTGCAGTAGCCACCCCAAGTGAGGTTCGTGTGATGATTGATCCCTTCCCAAGATGCGGCCTTCCACCAGGTCTGTCCGAATTTTCGGGAGGCCCAAAATCCCCATTTATCCATAGGGGATAGATTTCTGGAGTTATCAGCGTGATAGGGTCGGTCGATTCCTGGAGGTTGTGCGAGGTAGTAATCGGTGACTTTTCGGGGGTCATGTTGCCCCTGTTGTTGGCTTGGCGTGAGGACGGTCTCTGCGACCTTGGGTTTGCGGAAACCGCGAAACATCCAGGCTTTTTTGAAATCCCACAAATATCCGGACCAGATAGTGATCTTGGAGGCATCATAGCCCCACTCGTAGTTTCCGGGAGCCCAGTTCAGGCCCTGTGTTGTCACGGGAGTGAATAGATTGAAGCGTGCGTCGGTTTCGGTCAGTTCTTGTTCGGCCTGAATGGACGGCCGCGAGAACGCGCTCAGAGAACTGGGGTCGGTGTCGGCTGACGACGATCCATTTTTTTCAACAGGCCATGGAAAAACTGCGTTTTGTTTCAGGGAGGCGGAAAGCCAAGAGGTCCACGCCTCTTCGCCGTTGAGTTGAATACGATGCCGAAACGCCTGGACTGAATCGTCGTCAGTGCGCAGCGACTCCACTGCGATCAGCTCGAGAGCGTCGGTACCTGCGTGGCTCTTATACTTGTAGAAGAGCCGCCACTTTTTTCCGTTTTCGATGCGGTTTTCCACGAGGGTTCTTGAAACCCGATCATCTCCATCGGTACTGCCCTCTGGAGAGCTGCTTTCGAAAAGTGGATCATCCACGCGGTGTTCAATCCACTGCAGTCGCCGCACGGTCATGGTGGAGTCAGCGGCCCAGGTGCCTCCGTTGGATGTGAGCTGAACCAAAAAGAGCAACGGGAGGAGCCGTTTGAGTCTCATAGTGATTTTCCTGAAACGTTGGATTTGGACGGATCGGTCGCGTGAAAATCAAAGAGAGGCGTTGCGCGAAGCCTCCCTTTTTGAGCGACAGCAAACTGTTCGGGATTGATGAACTCATAGCCGCACTCACGAATGGCTTCGACGATACGCGCGAGCTCCTGGTAACGATCCTTCGGATTTTTTTCGAGATAACTCAGGTGGAGATAGAGTGAGGCCCATTGATCCCGCAAGACGCGATTGCGTCTCACGATGGTGATGATCTCGTCAGCCGTTCGCGGTGAGGCATCGCCTAACAGTCGAGTGTCCGACAGAAACCCTAAATTTTCAGGGAGAACTCGCTGTCCGTAAAAGTCTCCGTAGATCTCAAATGGAAAAAACTGGCCGTCCAGCGGGCTTAAAGGCTGAGTGTCGAGATTTTTGAGAGCCGTGTGCCGCTGGTGGTGTCCCGCAAACCCCGTAGTTGCGTACGCTAATGGGTTGCGAACTCGAGGGTCCGCCCATGCGAGGCTCCCGGTCACTTTTTGCGGCGAGTAAAGAACGCGCCCGATGCTCCATGGGCTGAGCTGCGCAAAGAGATGGTAGTCCAGAGCCGACGCCCGGTAGTGGGGCACCTCCCAAATGGATGGAAAAATTCCGGCCGAAGAGAGCGCTCCCCATCCACGGTCCATGAGCGAGAGGACGTACTGGGGTGAGTCCTCTGGGAGGGGCGAATTTTTTAATGCGTCCCAAAACTCAAAGTCAAAACCCGACACGGCATTCCAGGGATTTTTAGCCTCGGCATGTTGATGGGTCACTCCATGCCAGGCAAATTCACCGCCTAGGGATTTGATCTCGCGCAAGGTCGAAAGAAATCGAGCATCGTCGCTAATCGGAGTTTTGCTTTTTTCGAGACGGACTGAAGTCGCCTTGAGCGGGTCGGTAAAGATCGGAATCAGAGACACCAGGAACGGAACCTGTTTTTCGTGCAGAATTTCCGCCGTCTTTCGCAGGGTGGCATCGGGGCTTCCTGAGCTGATGTCCTCAATACGAATGACAGCGGGCTTTTTACCGGGATACGCGGGACTCGCACCGAGGATGTCAAAAAGGACGTCCGAAAAAACGAGGTATCGATCAGCCTCATGGATAAAGCTGAAGGGCGAATCGGCAAAGTAAAAGTGATTACCGTTTCGCAAGATGTAGGGAGTTTTCTCCTGAGTGCCGTTGTGGACAGCTTCAGCCAGGATCTGTGAGGAGTTCTCGATTTTTTTGGACCCAGCTTGCTTGCCTGGCTTGAGTAAAATCATGTCGTGATCGGACATGAACTCGCTGGATGAAACGCTTCGAAATTCTCCGTATTTTTGAAAGACCTCGCCTTTATAGTGAATGTCTTTAAAAAAAGTGGGGCGTCCCTGCGAGTCCAATCGGGCGCGATCCAGTCCCGCGACGCCATGGTGTCTGAAACCAAAAAGTTTTTCGAACTGTGATCCTAGCTGCCAGATCGAATAGCGCATCCAGGCCACGTTTTTGCGGGTGTGGGTGAAGTCCTCCAGAAAACTTTTTGGAATCCTATTGTTGAAGTATGTGCCTAGGTAAAGTGAGGCGCGGCAGTTTTCGATCTGACCCCGGCGATAGGTTTCGATCGGCCGCACCTGAACAGAAAACTGCGGGAAATGGCCAATGAGATTAGAAAGAAAAATGGCCTGAGTCTGTCCAAGCGGATGAGCGACTCCCGCTGGAGCATCGTAAAAAACCTGCACGCAGGACTGAGATGCAGGTGCGGCGGCGTTCGCTGCGGCTCTTGCATCGGACAGCCCGAAACCTGTTGCAACAAAAGCCAGGAGTGTCAGTAATCGGATAGGTGCGGTTTGTAACATGGCTCTCACCCTGCCTTTGCCTCTGTGCTTGCACAGTTTTCTTCGGATGTGTCCGGCACTCTGCCAAAGTCTTTTGGAAGCTCATGGTGGGTTTTTGCCCAGCTCAAAGGCTTACCTGTAAGGAGGTGAGTGAGATACAGCGCGGTGGCTCTCAGAGCGGAGATTGCGTTCACCAGATTTGAAACCGGAACTCTCAGCAGCGACCAAGGTGCAGAAGCCAATCCGTAAACTCGGGTCGAGCAGATCGCCCGCTGCAGAAGCCGATTGGACATCAATAGAAGATTTATAAATAGCAGCGCCTCAAAGAAGATCGGGAGACCTTGAAGGCCAAATGGATTGTGGAGAAGCGGGCCTGGGACTCCGGATGCGGACCTTACGGCCGTGTAGGCCAGGAGCAAAATTCCAGCACCCCCGGCCAAATTGCTGATGGGCCCCTTGCGATCTCGATAAAGAAAGAGCCGCTGTATGAGTGTCCCTTTCCAGCCGATGTTTTCGGTGCCCTGAAATGCGATTCCCACAGTCCAGCGGGTTTTTTGACGAATGGATTGCCACAAAGTTCTCGGAAAGTGTTCGCGTGTGGCTATGAAATCCGGGTTTGACTCATCGCCCAGGTGGTAGCAGGCAAAGTGTCCGCGAAAGCCGAGCTCACCCGCACTCATGCCCAACTCATAATCTTCAGTGAGTGAAGACTCATTGAAGAGGCGGCCGTTTTTATTTGTGGTCGCCGCCAAGACCAGTTCGCGGCTGATCGCGGTTCCAACTCCTGCTGATGGAACTGAGGCTCCGAGATGTTCTCGCACAAGGAGATCCTTGGTGTGGGATTCGGCAAACTCATCCATGTAAGTTCCGGCGATCAGGCTTTGGCCTTTCACTGATTGAGAGAACACAGGGATTTGGACGAAGTCCGCCGAATTGAGTTCGCGGTTGAGCAGGCGCAAAGACTGAGGATGCATCACGTCCTCGGCGTCGTGAATCAGTAATGCGTCAAAGGGCAGGCCAGTTTGTCGCTCGTGTTTGAAAATGCCACGAACAACCTCATTGAGCATCTGACCCTTACAAGTGGGTCCTGGGAGCGCGTTTTCAATGATGTGCAAACGGCCAGGAAATTTGTGCGCGAGAATCTGAACCTCAGTCGCTGTCTCGCGATCGTTGGGATAGATTCCGATAAAAAATACGTACTGATCGTAATCGACGGCTTGGAGGTTTCCGCGAACCATTTGCTGGATCACGTCGGACTCTTTCCATGCGGCGATCATGACCGCAAATCGTTTTTCTGGAATCAGCCTCATCGCCACCAGTTCACGAGGATGGACCGCCTGGGGCTTGAGCCCCATCAACCAGGCCACCGAATCGATGATGAAGTCATCGACGGCGAGTACTAAAAAAAGGATGGCCAGGGGAGGGATACAGGCGAGGGCCAGATAATCGATGAGGTTCAGCATAATCTAGAATTCTCCTGAAAATGAAAGCTGGGCGTCCCATGAGGCGGTTTGCGAATCACGATTTGGAAAGATAAATTTCCTGGCGGCGATTTGCGCCCCCACTGGACCCGCTCGGGTACTGAGACGCGTGCCCGCGGCTGCGTGAAATAGATTTCCGTAATCGATTCCAAATCGATCTGCGCTGGCTAAGCCCTCGAGGTAGCCATCCAGATGAAATCCACGAACAAAACTGTTGCGCAGGCCGAGCTTTGACCAACCCGAAAAGAAAACATTTTGACCGAGTCGGGACGAAAACACCGCCTCACCATAGCTCTCGTCAAAAAGTGCGACCTCTGGCGTAGCCTCCATGTCATCCCAGCCCAATTGCCACCATTGATAGGCGAGGGCTCCGGCCCGGATGTCGGCTTCTCGAAAAGCCTGCGGACTTTGATGCGCAGTGACTCTCAGGGTCTGACGATATTCCGCAAAAAAGGCAGCGGGCCCAGCGGGTGACTGAAGCTTGAGTCCAATCAATGGAGACAAATGATTGTCGTTCCAAGTGACCGAACCGTTCGAGCGTGAATCTTGGGAGAGCGCGACTCCGAGATAAGCCTTGAGTGAATCGTTGAATTTTTTGGCGGTATAATGAATGTGGTGATCCGTCACCACGTCCTGGATCTTAGGAAGATAAGTGGATTGACTGTAAAGATCCATGCTCGCCGCGAGAGCATTGGTCGGAGCACTGAGTAGACTCAGGACCACTCCGAAGCACACCGTTTTTAGAAAATTTCTTTCACTGAATTTCACTGGACCCCCTCTTGCAATCCGGCCTTGAACTGCCGCGGCCAAGCTGACTGGCGGCAACCGTCTAGCAAAAAGGGGGCTCAACGCATGTTGACACTGATGATTGTTCTGGGGACTCGGCCTGAGACGATTAAACTCGCACCTTTGATTCGTACGGCCAAAAGCAGGGGCCATCGAGTGATCACTGTCTGTACGGGACAACACCGACAGCTCATCGATCCATTGCTCAAGTTTTTTGAAATCACTCCAGATATTGATCTTGCCGTGATGACGGCGGGTCAAACCCTTGGGTCATTGAGCGAGCGAATTCTTGCGCAATTAAATGCGAACCTCTCAGGATCGGATGTGGATTGCCTGATCGTTCAAGGAGATACGACGACTGCTTTTGTCGCCGGATATTGGGCATTTCTAAAACGCATTCCTGTGGCTCATGTCGAGGCCGGGTTGCGCACCTATGATTTAGACTCGCCTTTTCCTGAGGAGGCTAACCGCCAGCTTTTATCTCGAATCGCACGTTTTCACTTCGCGCCCACGTTGCAATCGGCGCGAGCACTTCTCGATGAAGGTGTGGGCGAGATGCCTGGAGTGGTGATCAAGGCTGTCGGTAATACCGGTATTGACGCGCTTGAGCATGTTTTGCGGGAACTCCGTGGAAGATCACTCGAGGGATGTGGCGTGGATGCACGTATCATCCAGCACATCGGGGATCAGCCCCTGGTTTGGGTGACTGCGCATCGGCGCGAAAGTTTTGGCGAAGGATTCAATGGAATTTGCGAGGGAATCTTGAGGCTTGCTGAAGCCAACAAGGAAATTCGGATTGTTTACCCAGTGCACCCCAATCCGCAGGTACGCGAACCCGTTTACCGGTTGCTCGGAGGACATCCTCAAATTTATCTCACGGAGCCACAGGATTATATTTCGTGTGTTGCATTGATGAGTCGCGCTTCAGTGCTTTTGACGGACTCGGGTGGAATCCAGGAAGAAGGTCCTTCCCTCAGAAAACCTATCGTCGTGATGCGCGAGACCACGGAGAGACCCGAGGGCGTGACAGCGGGATTTGCACGATTGGTTGGGACCGATCCCCATCGAATTTGCAGTGAAGCATTGAGCGCGCTCAAAAATGGGCTCATGTCCGAGGCGCCCAATCCCTACGGGGACGGCAAGGCCTCCGAAAGGATTGTCTCCACACTGGCGGAAGCAATGAACAGGATGCGCGAAACAAAAAATCAGACCCCCACTCACGTCCAAGTCCCACAGGTCCCCAGGGTGGAACACGAAGTGCAGGTGGCGGAAACTCAACTGAACGCATGAGGCTAAGATTTGTGGAACAATACAAAAAAAATAGAAACAAACGTTCGCTCTGGGCACTTTGGCTGGGTCAAGCGATGGCCGTAGGTGGGGTGCTCATGCTTTTGCTCGGTCAGGCTAGCGCTGCAGAATTGCCGAGTGGTTTTGCCGAGAGCAAGGTCGCCAGCGTGTTATCACCCGCGCATCTTGCAATCGCTCCCGACGGAAGACTCTTTGTCTCTGAGCAACGTGGGGATCTTCGAGTCATTAAAAATGGCGTTTTAAACGAGAAGCCGTTTTTGACCCTGGATGTGAACACGCAAGGGGAGCGCGGCCTGCTGGGAGTCGCCTTTGACCCAGAGTTTTCGGACAACCGTTACCTCTATGTTTACTACACGGCGAGAACGCCCGAGACCCACAATCGCGTCAGCCGCTTCACCGCCAATGGAGATACCGTTGTTCCAAACAGCGAACGAATCCTTCTGGAAATCGACAACGTGGGGCGCTCGATTTTTCACAATGGCGGAGCGCTTCAGTTTGGCCCTGATGGAAAACTCTATGTTTCAGTCGGTGACAATGCAGGAATTCCATCCCGTCGCAATTCGCAATCGCTCGAAAACCTCTTTGGAAAAGTCATGCGGATCAACAAAGACGGAAGCATTCCTGCTGACAATCCATTTTTTACCGTGGCCAGTGGCAAATACCGTGCGATCTGGG
This sequence comes from Bdellovibrio sp. ZAP7, assembly GCA_945865865.1. Classification (GTDB taxonomy): domain Bacteria; phylum Bdellovibrionota; class UBA1018; order UBA1018; family UBA1018; genus CAMBEX01. The sequence goes on along the minus strand of CAMBEX010000013.1, from coordinate 9,802 downwards.
CCATCGGTTTCAGAAATCCTTACAGTATCGCCTTTGATTCTAAGGGTGACGCTCAGAGCATGAAGTTTTTTGTAAATGACGTTGGCCCCGATGACTATGAGGAAATCAATGAAGGGGTTGCGGGTGGAAACTATGGGTGGCCCGATGTCGTGGGCGACTCGGCTGACCCTCGGTTTCGAGCGCCTGTGTATTCGTATCGTCATTCGCGCACGCGGGGAGATGAAGTCGGTTGTGCCGTGACGGGAGGGGTGTTTTACCGAAGTAACGGCGCGTCGGCCCGTTTTCCGTCGGAGTACGAAGGCAAATATTTTTTCAACGATTATTGTAGTCATTGGATTCGGGTTTTGGATCCTGTGACTCAAGTCGTAACGAGTTTCGCAAGCTCGATCGCTCAAAACTCAGTGGGGCTGAAAGTCGGGCCGGATAATAGCCTCTATTATCTCAGCCGTTGGAGACAGGGGTTATTTCAAATCACGTTTGCAACGGCACCCGGCCCGGTGATCACTCTGGAGCCAGAGACTCAGATGGCGGTCAGTCCACGCATGATATTGAATTACCGGAAGGGGTCAGCGGCCTCGAAGTAAAGTTCAAACGCCAACAATAGAAACGTCCCGAATCAGAGCGTGCGATGGGCCAAAATAGCCAAACCCTTGAGATTGACCAGAGGAGAAATGCGCCCTGCGCACCTGAGTGTTCGAAAACTGAGCGGATTTGAAATTTTCACGGATCGATCCCGAAAGACAGCCGCCTTTGATGTAGCGGACCTCTCCGCGAACATTGTCGTGAAGTTTTGCCAACCTGATCTCGCTGCTAAACGTCCCTGAGTTCGGATCAGGCAACAGACTCGAAAACTGAAGCACCTCAATCACTACGGGCGCTGACTTTGTGAGTTCGTCGTAACCAGCGGTACCCGCCTTGATGACCAGACTTCCGCGCGAAGGAGTCGCGACACACCCCAGATACTGCGCGTAGCGTTGATCCGTGCATGAGGTCAGCACGCGGTTATCTTTAACCAACTCCAATGGAGTCTGCAGCAGGCCCGAGTCCGACAGCGCCGTGGTATCGCCACCCAGTTCAAGCGTAGGATCGAGCGAAAGCGTGATCAAATCTCCAGTCGCTGCAGGAATCAACTCGGAGCCGGGTTCGAGAAAGGGGAGGCGATTATATTTTTGCGAGGACGAAAGCTGGCTCACGGCACTTCCAAAAAGCGCGGCAAGCGAAGATGCGTCAATGACGACCGCGTATTTTCCGGTGTCAGGGAGCGAGACTTGAACTGAATTTTCAGCGCACTGCGAGCAATCGTCAAAGAGTTTTTCGATGTCGAGATCCCGCAAGCCCACGGCCCAGGTGGTTTCTAGAAATTCGTCAGAGACCTGTGCGCCTGTGCTGTCCTTGCCTGCCATCGAATAGGCGGCTTCGGCGTAGATTCGACTTTGCGAACTGCGGTGCGTGAGACCATTACTTAAATGCAAAGCTCTGTCGTGAACTGAAACAAAGAGTTCGGCAGAATTAAAGGGGGTCGGGCGTCGAGTCGCAACCGCGGCGCTTATTTTGGAGGTGAGCTGATCCATGGAACTCTCGAGGTCTTCAGCGATTGCCGGATCGCAGCTCACCCTGAGTGGAATTTCATTTTGCGGAAGGGGAGCAGGCAGACTCCATTCTTGATGTTCTGTTCCGGACGCAGCCTCAAGCGCAACGGCGAGTTGCGGCTCCAAGGTTTGATCGGTGAAAAGCCGTTGCGTGATTTCGCCCTGTTTTCCTGCCTTTTCAAGTTTAACCATGAGTTGCAGGGTAATCGCCTGCGACCGGGTCTCGCGATCTTGATCGATTGAAAGTTCAGCGGAGTCGCTGAGAAAATAGCGCTCTCTTCGAGCAGTATTTTCTTCGGTCACGATCCAACCCTTGATCCTGCTATCCGAGCGAAGGGCCGACTTGAGAGCTTCGAGATTCCATTTTTTTGAACTCATGACTTGGGACTTTCTTTGAGAGGGATTAGCCGAGCGTCACTTGATCGAGCAAAACATAGGGCCCGCCGCAACCTGCATGAACAAATTCTTTGTGGTACTTGGCGCAACCGCCAGCGGCATTAAAGGGGTGTTGGGCGTGATCGGCCTCGGGTGCGTCGAAGTCAATTTTGGATTTATCCATGATTTTTTCGAGAATGTCCGGAACGTAGCCCGTGAGCTGGATGTCACCTTTGGACGGACCCTTAAAGACGCGTCCCGTGAGCTTTCCATTTTTTACTTCCTGCAAAAAATGGATTCCGACCTGAATGCCCATTCCCTTCGGATCTTCCATTCCTCCTGCAGGGGAAGTGGCTAAAAATCCATCGCCCATTTCTTCCATCAGTTCATTCAAGGTGCTTTTTCCAGCGCTAAAATAGGTGTTTGTCTGACGTGTATAAACTCCATTGGCCCAGGACTCGCGTTTTCCATTTGCGGATCGTGGGATGCCCAGTCTCAGAGCTGAGGTCAGATTGGTCATCGGCGCGTGAAGATAACCGCGCTCTAATAAGACTTGCTCTTGCGAGAGCCAGCCTTCTTCGTCAAAAAAGTAAGAGCCCCAGGCGCCGTGGCCGGAAGTCCCGTTGGTGAAAGCGGCCGGATTGTTGATGATGGTGGCGTGTTCATTGCCCACGCGAGCAGAATTTTTGTGGAGATCCCACGCCTTGCTTCGGCCGCGAGCGCAGGTGTCGGCTTCTTGGGAGTGACCGAAAGCTTCATGCGCTAAAATTCCAGTAAGCCACGGACCAAAGAGCACGCGGTATTTTCCGGGTGTGAGTGCCTCCGCGTTTTTCATCGCTCGCAGCTCTTGCAAAAGTTCGAGCGCGTCTTTATCGGTGAAGTCAGTAGTCTCAAGACCCCCGAGCCCGCCCACTCGGGTCACCGAACGTTCGGCGCCGGACATCGCGATGACGGTGAGGCCCAATCTAAAGAGAGTCTGCGACATGCAGCTCTCACGATCCACAAAGAGAGATTCTTCTACGGCAATGGATTGTCGTGCGGTGATAAAGCTCAGATCTTCGCGGGTCAGTGAAGCCTGAGGCGCCAACTCCTGACAGCGGCTGATGATTTGTCTCAGGCGCTCAAGTCGTTGAGCAGAAGTGAGCGGACGGGGATCGACCTCGTATCGAATTCCAAAATGAACAGGAGTTTGCGCGGTCGCTGCGGCTGGAATTTGAGAGACGATCTCAGGATCCAGGCCGGGAGCCAGACGTTCTTTCCAAGTGGGTGGAGTGTAGGGGCGTCGAAGCAGCGAGGCGGACCGAGAATGCTCCGCGCGAGCGGCACGATCCGCGAGTTTTTTGCAGGCGGTTTTTAGATCGTCGAAATCCAACTCGTCAGTGGCTTGTTCAAAGAGTGTCACGCCGTCATAAATTCGGAGCACCGCGCCGCGGGATTTCTGGTCCGAAACGCTGGTCTGTTTGAGGTTGGCCGAAAAAATCTGAGTCGACTTTCGCTCAAAATAGATCGAGCCATACCAGTGGGATTTGGCCTCCAGCAAGGGGAGAAGTTCAGGAAGCTGGTCGCGAAGTGAAATCAGATCTTCAGAAAACGGCGCTCGTACTGGGGTCGACATTCTAAACCTCTAACCGATGCGGCGAGGAGGCGCAACGAGAGGGTTTTCTGGCCACGCGTGTCGGGGGTAGCGACGCGAAAGCTCGCGACGGACCTCGGGGTAGGCGCGCTCCCAAAACCCGGCTAGATCGCGCGTGACCTGCACTGCGCGATAGTTGGGCGCAAGCAAGTGGAGCGTGAGTGGAATTCTGCCAGCGCAGAGCGAGGGTCCTTGTTTAATCCCAAAAAAATCCTGAAGCCTCGATTCGATCCAAGGTTCTTGTTGCAGGCGGTATTGGATTTTCGCTTTTCGACCTGATGCAAGTTCCAGGGTGTCCGGAAACTCTGAAGCCAGTCTTCCGAAGTGTTCATTTAAGAAAACCCGAGCGAGTTCCGTTTCGAAATCCATCTCGCGAAGTTCGCGAAGACTCGACTTACCCGAAAAAAGTTCGCGCAAAAGAGGCATGAGGCTAAAAGTCCCAGCGTCCCGTGGAGCGGGGTCTTGGATTTTTAGCTCGGGTCTGTTTTTAGCAAGGAGTGAGATCTTTGCTAAAACGGCCTCGATTTTTTCGGCATCGGCAAATTTAGAAAAGGACTGAACCCAGTCAGAAGTCGAAAGAGGCGTGTCTCCAGAAATTCCAAATCCATGCTTGAGCAGGAGAGCGCTCACCTCGTGACTTCGTTTCGAGAGCAGCGTCTCAGAGGGCGGGTTGGATGATTCGCTCAGCGTGAGCTGGTCGTAGGTCATTTTTGAGGTGGCCTGCACTTTTTCGCGCTGGGGGTCCCAAGTCAGCGTGTCTTCGTCTTTGAGTAAAGTGGGTTCTAAATCAAAGAGCCACTCGGGCTTGATCGGGCAGAGCGAGCGCGCGCGTACCTTGGATCTGGTTTGTCCATGATGTTGGAGTTCTTGAACGTCTAGAGTGACAAACCATTCTTCGCCGGGCGCAAACTGCGATTGCTGTGTGCTCTCGAATGCGGCGGAACCTCCCGAGGAAAACAAAAGGAACTCGCCCTTTTTTTGAGCCACGCGATCTGGAAAGCCGGTGAGTAAGCAGAATTCAAGTGACTGCGTGCCACGAGGTTTTTGTTTTTGCTGAAAGTCCCGAAGCAGGAGATCGCGCGCGCGCCGAAAGCCCTCATCGCGTGCGGCTCCCCCACGGGAGTTCGCCAAATCATCGAGAGCGTTGATCCGTTCGAGTCTTCCTTCAGAAATCAGAGCGGCAAGCGTTGCCGCATCTTCAGTCAGGCCATTTTCGTGGGCAGTGTGAAGCACTCGCGCCAATCTGGGATGAGCCGGAATCGACACCATTTTTTCTCCAAGCGCAGTGAGGGCTGCATCGTCCTCACGGTCTTTGAGCGCGCCCAATAAGTAGAGAAGATCGCATGAGGCTGTGAGCGCTTGGGGCGAGGGAGCTTCAAACCATCCAAATCGCGCCGGGTCGGTTATGCCGAGAACTTTAAGCTCCAAAACACTTTGGCAAAGGTCCGCACGCTGAATTTCTGGAACATCAAAGGGCGCGCGCGTTTCAAAATCACCGCGAGTATAGAGTCGAATACAGCGACCGGGACCCGTACGACCGGCGCGGCCCGCGCGTTGAATCGCCGAGGCGCGGCTGATGGGGCGAGTGCGAAGTGCAGGGATGCCGGACCAATGCGAATGGCTCGCCACTCGGTGAAGGCCGCTATCAATCACGATCGAAACGCCCGGAATAGTGAGGGAGGTCTCCGCGATATTGGTCGACAAAATCACGCGTCGTCGAGCTGCGGCGTTTTCGCTGAGAGTCGGCGCCATCGCGCGGTCCTGCTCTTCGCGCGAGAGATCGCCATGCAGGGTGAGAACTTCGATTTTCGCGGCCAACCCAGTCAGCGCGTCCGCACACTTTCGGATTTCCGCCATTCCCGGCAGAAATACGAGAAAGTCTCCGCTTGTTCCCGCATTGAGTTGTTGGGTAATGCAATCTCTCACGAGAATGTCGACGGATTTTGCAGGCGGTGCCGGGAGATTTTCGATGTCAACCGGGTGAAGTGCCGCGCTGACTTGAATGACTGGCGTGTTCCTACCGAAAAAATTTTGAAGTGCCGTCGTATCCAGAGTGGCCGACATGATCACGATGCGAAGGTCCGGTCGCGTGCTGGTCTGTAATCGTTTGAGATAAGCGAGCGCAAGATCCCCATGAAGATGGCGTTCGTGAAATTCGTCGAGCACGACGATTCCGACGCCGGTCAGAGAAGGGTTGCTCAGGAGTTGGCGCATGAGCATCCCCTCGGTCAAGAAGCGAAGCCGCGTACGTGCCGATCCCACGTTTTCAAATCGAAATCGGTAGCCGATCGTTTGGCCGATGGTTTCACCGAGTTCGTCAGCGACTCTCCGGGCAGCCCATTTTGCGGCAAGCCGCCGGGGCTCCAGAACGAGGATTTCATCCTGCGATCTGAGGTACGGGGCAGAAAGCAGTGCGGCAGGAATCCGTGTGGTCTTGCCTGAGCCGGGTGACGCCTGGACGATCAGGCTGTGGCAGGTGGCGAGCGAACCTACGACCTCGGATAAAATCGAGTCTATAGGCAGAGCCAGACGTGGGAGTCGCGAAAAGACTTTCATCAAAAGACTGGGGCCTTGTGGGGGCATGACCCTTCTGTTAGGGTTTTTTAAGTTCTAAAACACCATGATTAAAACTTTTTACCGACAATTTGTCAGAAAACTTTTGGTCGTGTTGGGTATCCTGAGCCTGGTCTTGGGATTTATCGGGATTTTTTTACCTCTCCTGCCCACCACTCCTTTTGTTCTGCTCTCAGCGTTTTGTTTTTCAAAGGGCTCTGAGCGTCTCCATGCGTGGATTATCAATCAGCCTTATTTGGGTAAGATGATTCGTGATTGGAACGAGCACGGAGTGATCCGGACCAAAGCCAAAATCATGTGCGGCGGGTTGATCGTTTTGACCATGGGTTATTCGATCGGTTTTGTCGCCATGAAGCCGATTTACCGTCTCTCGATGGTCGGTGTCGGAATCGCGGTTCTTTCTTTTGTACTCAGCCGTCCTTCGCGTCCAAGAACGGCGGCCTTGGACTCTGATTCTGCGTCACCCGTGATTATTTAGTGAGCTGCCTGACCCGCTCGATCACGGGCGGATGACTGTAATCCATCCATACTTTTAAGCGATGCGGCGTCAGATGCGAGAGCTGATCCACGCTCAGTCGCTTGAGGGCTGAAGCCAAGATCTCCGCCTTACCAAAAGTTCGCGCAGCAAAAGCGTCAGCCTCATATTCAAAACGGCGCGAAATCCGATTGGCCCCTACCGAAAGTAATTTGAGGAGTGGGGAATACAAAAAGCTCACGAGCGTAAGGCCCACGTACACCGAAGGGGTGTCGATCTGAAAGGCCTCATAGAGACCTGGGCTTGCGAGAAAAAACTGAAGCGTGGCGAGCAAGACTCCGGTCGATAAAATCGACATCGCGAGGAGCTTGGGGATATGTCCCAATTTGAAGTGGCCGACTTCGTGTGCGACGACCGACACGGCTTCATCCGTCGGATGTTTTTCGATGAGCGTGTCAAATAAAACGAGCCTTCGAAATCGCCCAAATCCTGCAAAAAATGCGTTTCCTTTGGTGCTCCGTCGTGAGGCGTCCATGGAGTAGATTTCACTGAGCGTGAAGTTTTGCTTCTGAGTATAGCTTTCGATGGCTTGGCGAAGTTCTCCAGCGGGCAGGGGCTTAAAGCGATTAAAGAGCGGCATCAAAAAAGCCGGCGCCAAAAATCCTATGATCAGTTGAAAGACAGTGAGCGCCACCCAGGCGTAGAGCCACGCGAGGGTTCCGGTCTTTTCAAAAAAATACAAAATGAGCGCCGCTATCGGCGCGCCTAGAACCACGCTGAGGAGCAGGCCTTTCAAGAGATCGGCGATAAAAGTCTTGGCAGTCGTCTTGTTGAATCCGTAACGTCCTTCGATTCCAAAGGTCGCCCGGATCGCAAACGGGAGTTGCAAAATGCCTTTGAGCAAACCCAGCGCACCAAAAAATAGAAGTCCTGAGAGCGTGGGACCAAAGCCCATCCCGCGGACTGCGAGATCGAGCTGATGAAACCCACCCAGCGACATGAAGGCCAAAAGCGCGGCAGTCAAAACGGTTCGCTCCCAAAGATCGTGCACGACACGTTCGCGCAGGTAGCGCTGCGAGGTTGCAAATCGCTTGGGGTCGTAAAGGGCGGTAAATTCTTTTGGCACCTCATCGCGAAAACTGCGAAGGTTCAGGACCTCTACGATGGAATCCAAAAGGTAACTCCCCAAAATCAGCGCGACGACGATCACAAAATACGGGTGGTCCATGTACGAAACCATTAGCGGCTATCTGAAGTAATAGCGAATTCCGATTCCACCATCCAAGAAGCCGTACGAGTCCGGCGCGATTCCAACACCGGGAACGAGCTCTCCAAACGCGCCTATTTTTTCAAAACGCCATTCGACCCCGAACGGGATTCTTACCGCGACGGTCGTGTCGTGATGGGAGCTAGAACTGTCGGTTCTCAAAAAAAGGCCGACGCCCACTCCAGCATACGGGGTGACGAGTTTAAGGGAGCTTGCAGAGGGATCCACGCGCGCGGCTGCGCCATGAAAGTGCCAGAGGTGATCAAAATAGAGGTGAAAGAAATTTTCCGCCGAGTAGGCGATCCCACCATCTAGCGCCATTCCGGATGAGAGCCACCGCTTGAACGTAAATCCTGTCGGATCGCCAAAGATCACGCCGACTCCCGTGTTTCCGGCCTCCGTGGAGGGCTCCGCGGCCTTTGCCAAGATCTCGTGTGCCTGTGCAATCACGCACACAAGAGCGATCATTTGCATCCGATCCATCCCGCGTTGTCCGCGCTTCATGCGGCGTCACGCTTGCGCGGGATCACTGCATGGGGGTGCTCCGGATCAAAACTTTGGATCATTTCGGCTTTCATTTGTTTGAAAACGGGTTGAAAGCCCGCGACCATGCGATCGAGTGTACGGGTGATCGATTCGAGTTCGATCTTGAGCTGGTCGATCTCGGCCTTCCGTTCTAGGCGTTCGCTACTGAGAAACTCGCCCTGTGCTTCAATTTCTTTTTTGAGGAGTTGGATTTCGCTGGGGTTAATAAGAGGTGCCATGCTCAACCATGGGGGCAAGTCGCATACCAGTCTTGTGCTGGCGGTCCTCTTGCATCTTGTGTGTTTTATGAAAGCAGAACTCTTTGATTTCAGAGCGAGCAAGGGAACTTGGATTTTAGTGGCTCATCGTTCGGGTGCACGCCTTTACGAAACGAGATACAGGCCGCGCGGCGTGCATTTATTGCGAGAGTTTCCAAATCCCGAGGGCCGTCTTCAAGAACGGGAAATGGGAGCCGACCGGCCCGGGCGTACTTACACCAGTCTCGGACTCAGGAGCGCGATGGATCCGCAGACGGAATTTCAGGTGCAAGTGGCTCAGTCGTTTGCGCGAAAACTCAGTGAGGTACTCGAGCAGGGACGTACGTCCAATCAGTTTGACCGACTTTGGCTGGTGGCTGAGCCATCTTTTTTGGGATTGCTGCGTGCGAACTTAAGCGATGTGACCGCCAAGTGCGTGGTCGGAAGCGAGACCAAGGATCTTCATCAAGTTCCAGAACACCAGATGAGGCGTTCGCTGGATTTCGTGTTTGAACGACTGGCAGGTTAGTCGGGCCCACCTTTTGGTTTCGCAACTGCGTCAAAAAGAGGTGCTAGGCACCCCAAGCGCGTCGGAAAAAGAGTGTTTTCGTGTGCGTTTCCAAAAGGTGCGTTCGAGCCCCCAGAGCCAGGGATTAAATCCGATGGCGCGCATTTCGGCGTAGGCTTCGTGCCTGTCCACGTTTTCAAATTCTACCCGGTAAAGGCCGATCACGAGACCCGTGCGGTCCTTGCCGTGCTTGCAGTGAACAAAGACGGGTTGATTTTCTGGGCGGGTGAGTTCTGACAAAATCGCGTTGATCTTGGATTTCTTGGGCGCGAAAAAAGAATTCATCGGAAAGCTTAAAAACCTCATTCCGCGCGCTTCAGCGATTTCGCCTTCTTGCGCGATGAGGTCATCACTGGTGCGTAGGTTGATGATCGTGCGAATGCCGAGGTCTTGGAGTAGGTCGTAGTCTTGGGGAGATTCGGGCTGGGAGCCTCGGTAAATTCCGGGGGCCACTTCTTGGAATCGCAGAATTTCGGCATGGGCCTGGTTTTCTAAAATTCCCGCAAAAGAAACCGCACCCGCTAAAACCAGAGTGAATA
>CAMBEX010000012.1 GCA_945865865.1 Bdellovibrio sp. ZAP7 | reverse complement strand
CCGCTGGACTTCTCCCTCTGGAAACCCGCGAAGCCCGGTGAGCCTTTTTGGGAGAGTCCCTGGGGCCGAGGCCGACCCGGATGGCACATCGAATGTTCGGCCATGGCATCGAAATGGTTAGGCGATCAGATCGATGTTCACCACGGCGGTGAGGATCTGATTTTTCCCCATCATGAAAACGAGATTGCGCAGAGTGAGGCGGCCTGCTGCAAGGCTCCTTATGTCGGGTATTGGCTGCACACTGCGTTTTTGACGGTATCAAAAGAAAAGATGTCCAAGAGCTTGGGCAATTTTTTTCTCGCGCGAGATTTTCTGACGCGATTTTCGGGAGAAGTAGCCCGCTATATGTTGCTGTCGGCCCATTATCGCTCGGTGATTGATTTCGGCGACGAGGCGCTGGAGCAGGCGCTCACCGGCTTGCACCGAATTTACGAAGCCAAAAACAAAGCGGTGGAACTTAAGTCGCTCAAGCGCGCGATGCCGGATCTCAGGGCCGAGTCGCTTTGGGGAGGATTCGCCGCCGATTGCGAAAAGACTCGCAAAGAAATGGACGACGCGTTTGCAAACGACTTTAGTTCGCCTGCGGCGCTTGGCGCTCTTTTTAGTTTGATCCGCGAATTTAACCGAGTGCTTGCCGAGCCCTTGGCTCAGGCAACACCCGCTGCGATCTTGGGAGCTCAAGAGCTGATTCGCGTAATCGAAGAGGAACTGGGCGAAGTGCTGGGTGTCGGACGGCAGGAACCTAAAAAAGCGCTCGAGGACATTGCTCGAATGCGTCAGAGCAGAAGGCTGTCGCAGGAGGGTGATTCGGCGGAAGGCACCGCCCATGCCGCACGCCCGACGGAGCAGGAAATTCTCTCACTGATTCAGCAGCGCAAAGACGCGCGAAGTTGCCGAGATTTTGCAAAGGCCGATGAGATTAGAAAAAATCTGGAAACCCGAGGAGTCGTTCTTAAGGACGGTCCTGCCGGAACCAGCTGGGAATACTGTTAGCCTGTGTTTCGTGATCGAAAGTTTGAACTCAAAACTCCTTTTCAGCCGACCGGAGATCAGCCTGCGGCGATCGATGCGCTGGTACGGGGACTGAATCAAGGTAAGAAACAGCAATGTCTGCTCGGAGTCACGGGCTCCGGAAAAACTTTCACGATGGCCAACGTCATCGCACAGGTCAATAAGCCGACTCTGATCCTTTGCCACAACAAGACCCTGGCGGCGCAGCTTTTTTCGGAATTTCGTGATTTTTTCCCAGAGAACGCGGTCGAATATTTTGTCAGTTATTATGACTACTATCAGCCCGAGGCTTACCTGCCAGCCACGGACACGTTTATCGAGAAAGATTCGGCCATCAACGATGAAATCGACAAGTTGCGCCACTCTGCCACGCGATCGTTGCTGGATCGCAGTGATGTGATCATTGTCGCCTCGATCTCCTGCATTTACGGTTTAGGTTCGCCTGAAGCTTATGAAGGCTTGCTGCTTTATCTGGAGACAGGAAAGGAGATCAAACGGCAGGAACTGCTCAAAAAACTCATCGAGATTCAGTACCGTAGAAACGACGTGGATTTTCACCGCGGGACCTTTCGCGTGCGCGGAGACGTGGTCGAGATTTATCCGGCTTACGAAGAGGAGCGCGCGATCCGACTTGAATTTTTTGGTGACGAGATCGAGAGCATTTCTGAAATTGATCCCCTTAGGGGAGTGCGCCTCACCCGCATTCCCAGGGTCACGATTTATCCCGGCAGCCATTACGTGACTACGCTCGAGAACCGAAAGCGAGCTATTGAGACCATTCGGGTGGAGCTTCGCGAGAAACTTACCCAGCTTCAGGAGCAGGGAAGGTTGGTTGAACATCAGAGGCTTTCGCAACGAACGTCATTCGATCTCGAGATGATGGAGGAACTCGGCTACTGCCAGGGTATTGAAAATTATTCGCGGCATCTGACGGGTCGCTCGCCGGGGGAGGCTCCGCCCACTTTGTTGGAGTATTTTCCTAAAGACTGGCTTTTGATCGTGGATGAGAGTCACGTGACAGTTCCACAAATTGGCGGAATGTACCGTGGAGACCGCGCGCGAAAATCCACTCTCGTCGAGCACGGATTTCGTCTGCCATCGGCTTTGGATAACCGTCCTTTGAATTTTGAAGAGTGGGAAAAGTCGATCGCCCACGTAGTTTTTGTCTCGGCAACGCCCGGCGACTACGAACTCAAGCAAACCGGCGGCGAATTTGTCGAACAGGTCATTCGGCCTACGGGACTTTTGGATCCCGTCGTGGAGGTGCGTCCCGCAGTCAAGCAGGTGGATGATCTTCTTATTGAGATCCGTAAGAGAGTTGAGAAGGGCGATCGGGTTCTGGTCACGACACTCACCAAGAAATTGTCCGAAGATCTAACGCGGTTTTATCTTCAGCAGGGAGTTAAGGTTAAGTACCTGCATTCGGATATCGATACGCTTGAACGTATTGAGATTTTGCGCGACCTCCGACTTGGGGTTTTCGATGTCCTGATCGGAATCAATCTTTTGAGAGAGGGCTTGGATCTTCCAGAAGTTTCATTGGTAGCGATTTTGGATGCGGACAAAGAGGGGTTTTTACGAAGTCAGCGTTCGCTCATTCAAACGATGGGGCGCGCTGCGCGAAATTCCGATGGTTTGGTGATTCTATATGCCGACAAGGTCACCCAGAGCATGCGCATCGCAATTGACGAAACCGCGAGACGACGCAAGCTTCAGGATGAGCACAATCAAGCGCATGGAATTATTCCGACGACGATTCAAAAGGCGATTCCGGCACCCATAACCACCGGGGACGGAAGCGACGCAGGTCAGGTTCTCAATCGTCTGGACAAGGCGGCGCAGGCCAAACGAGCGCTCCGCACGGGCACCGGTTCGGGACATGGAAGAAGTCTGTGGATGGCGGCGGACTCTGCGGCGGCAGAAATGGCAAGCCTCGATCTCTTGGATCCCGCTGCGCAAGAGGACGCGATCCGAGAAGTCGCGGGCGAGTATTTCACGTCGATGAGTGAGTTGCAGAAATCCGTCGTCAAGATGGACAAAGCCATGCACGAAGCTGCCAAAAATCTGCAATTTGAAGAGGCCGCGTCGCTCCGCGACCGCTTGAAGAGACTTAAAATGCTCAAGCTGGGCTTTTAGCGGGGTTAGTCCGTGTCCGGGTTCGATGATTAGCGCTTTCACGCCCGCCGCTCCCGTGCTTTGATCGCCTTAATGGCCAATTGCTGCGAGGTAAAAAGTTGCGAGATCGATGCACTTCGAGAGCGCCAAGGCGGCGTTCTTAAGATCGTTCTTGCGATCAATGCTGTCATGTTTGTGGTGGAAGCCGTTTCAGGGTGGCTAGCGCGCTCGACTTCGCTACTCGGGGATTCTCTCGATATGTTTGGGGACTCGACCGTTTATGCATTCAGCCTTTTTGCGCTTTCACGAGGAGATTTGTGGCGCGCGAGAGCCGTGCTTCTCAAGGGCTGGATCATGTTGCTCTTTGGACTGTTGGTACTGGGTGAAGCAGTTATCAAGAGCTTTGCTCATGAGGTTCCTTCCGCGCAGACGATGGGAATTGTGGGAGCGATGGCACTGGGGGCAAACCTCATTTGTCTTTTCCTACTCACGCGCCACAAGAGCGACGACATGAATATGCGTTCAACCTGGCTATGTTCACGTAACGACATCATCGCTAATGTCGCGGTGCTGGGTGCCGCCGGAATGGTGGGATGGACTACGACAGGCTGGCCTGATCTAGTGGTCGGTGTGACGATCGCGGGTCTTTTTTTGCATTCTTCAGTTGAAGTGTTGCGCGGGGGAATCGGCGAGTTGAAGAAAGCCAGGTAACGTGGATCCAAAATTTCAAACGATAGGGATCGTGCTGGTACTGGCTTTGTTCGGTTGCGAACGGGGCGATAGTCATCGTCTTGCGGCACAAAAGGCAGCTCAGGAGACCGCTCAGGTGAAACCGATTAAAACTGAAACAGTGGTTCTGGGTGGAGGTTGTTTTTGGGGTGTCGAAGAGCTCATCAGAAAACTGGATGGCGTGATTGAAACCGAAGTGGGTTATGCCGGAGGGGACCTCAAGGATCCCACCTACCCTGACGTGAAGACTGGGCGCACAGGTCATGCTGAAGTCATTAAAATCCTATTTGATCCTGCGAAGCTGACCTTCGAAACGCTTTTGGATTATTTTTTCAAACTTCATGATCCGACCACCCTCAATCGGCAGGGCAACGACACCGGTACTCAGTACCGTTCAGTGATCTTTGCACAAAACGACGAGCAGAAAAAAATCGCTCTAGAAAAAATTCGGCAGGTGAATGCCTCGGGAAAGTGGAAAAAACCCCTCGTCACCGCGGTTGCACCCGTTACGGCATTTTATTCCGCCGAAGAATACCACCAGGATTACCTACAGAAAAATCCGGGTGGGTATACCTGCCATTTTTTGCGAAAATAAATATTAGCTTTCAGCGGTTCATGTCCATGTGAGTGGAAACAAGCTGGGAGTCGGCTGTCTATTCAGTAGACGGGTGACTTCCGCGGTCAGCTCTCCCCGCGCGGATAACTCTCTGTTCCTGTTATGAAAGTTAATAAACAAGAGTTGTATAAAGTGTGACAGTTGTTCGGAGCTCTGAACCTGATATGCTGCTTAAATAGCCTCTATTGTACGTTTTTTTGAAAGGGCCGGGTGTAGTTTGATTCGTTTTCTGTCCAGACGGTTTTTGGGTAATCAGGGCCTGGGATTGCTCGGGGTGATGGTTACTGGAACGTTGGCAGTGGGCGTTCTCGGCTATACGCTCTCGAGTTACATTCCGCTGCTGACACGCCTTAGAGTTAGAAACGCCGACCTAATGACCTACCGAGCTGTGCTCTCGAGCGCACTTGAGTACACCAAGCATGGCGTAAAGAACCGTTGGTGTTTTACCGATCTTTGGACTCGGGACTCGGGCGTGGGATGTAATCTAACGCATTCTCGGAGCGTTGAGCGACTGCTTTTGAACGCAGCAGCCATAGCTGAGATCAAGCAAAGGACGACGATTCCCCAGTTGCCACTTGTTGGCCTCGAGAAAATCGAGCAGACGATTTCCGTGGGTACTCAGGGTTCCTTGCTTGCTGCGGACCACCCATTGAGGGTGATCATAGGAGCAGCGGGTGAAAAGTTGGGAACCCTTAAGTTTTCTATCAAGCGCATCAACTCAACGTCTATGCCTACGGCTGGGACAGAGGTCTTTGTCGAAATTACTGTTCAAGCAGAAAATGGACTGGAGATGCGAAGTCTCATGGCTCTCTATCCGAGGGAGCTCAATACTTTTACGCTCATCGCCAAGGGCGATCTTGTATTGGGGAGTGGCGACAGCCTACCGGCGAGCGACTGGAAGGATACCAATATTCGGCTGGATGCCAAAACGTTCTCGGACAGGGCAAGTTTCCAGTCGAGTGCCGGAAACCGCATGATCACCTTTTTGAGTCCTATCTTTTCGAATCATAATCTCATCCTCCCTAATAGTGGATTTACGCCATTGGTGTTTGCGGACCAAGTCTTGATCGGTGGCGGGGTCTATCATCTTGATCCGCTGAACCCCGGAACTCTGGTTGCCTACCGACCCGAAAAATATGGGGATCCTTCGCAAACTTTTTTGGCTCAGCATCCGCACTTTGGGGGACTGCTCCGGGGAGTACAGTTCGAGGCATCGACCGATCTGGGGCTTGAGTATTTGTTTGGCTCAGGTTTACCTGATCAGCCCGATAAAACTTTGATGGAACGGTGTATCGCGAGAAATAAATACAAATCTGATTTGAGCACCACCCAAGAGTCGCAGGTGGCGATTCGGGAGAGATCCACAGGGATTTCTAATGGGGACTCTAGTTTTTCTTATCAACTGGGCCTGACCGATCATAATGAATTTCGCAAAGGAGTGGCCCAGCCCAGAGTTCTTTCAACGGTGTCCACGAGCGCGTTATTTCAATATGCTCAATTCAACAGCGTCGGTAACACGCAGTCAGAGGACAGCACGCGGGCAATTCTCAGAGTCAGCCTTGAGGTGCCATTGGGTTTGGGTGGAGGGACTGGCGTCCAGCAGTTGGACGTTCAATTGGGCGCCAACTCTGAGTTGGAGGTTGATTTTGGTGAGTGGCGTAAGGATTACTTCAAGACTCTGGCTGATCAAAAAAAGGCAGAGTTGGACAGTGCAGACGCAAATTATCAAACTGCAAAGGACAAATACGATTCGGCACTTAGCCAAGCGCAAGAGCCCATTTCAGACCCTGCAACTGGCGCCACTACAACCCCTACTGGAGGCGCCACTACAACCCCTGTAACAAATGGGACTACTACTGAGAGGGATGCCCAACAGGCTGCGAGGGATGCCGCACAAAGTGTGAGAGTTGCCGATCAAACTGAGAGAGATGCCGCAAAGAGTACGAAAGATGCCGCACAAAGTGCCTGGGATACCGCACAAAGTGCGTGGCAGACCGCCGGCAGTGGCAATCGCCCGAAACTCGTACTCAAGACCACAGCAGTGGCGTCAGACAAAGTTGGGTTTCAGGTCCTGTTTCAAAATGAAAGTGAGTTTCATCATTCGAACTTTGATGTCAGTAATTTAAAAATACACTTTGAAGTTTCTGACTTTGGCCTTGATCCGCTCGCACAGAATGTTGGGGGGGCTGGATATCGCAGCATTGTAAATGAAGAGATAACTGGCCCGAACGGCTCTAACAATACTTTGGAGTTTGCGAAATCCGCTGGGAGGCTGACGCGTGCTTCTTCCGGGCAGGGTTGGACTTCGCTGGGAGAACCGACTTCGCAGGTCGCGCACACGTTTCCCACTGAGTCTGATCCCAGCGATCTCGAGAGTTTGTGCAAAAACTCGGCACAGGGATCATCAGCCTTGGCGTTTGCTCCTCCGGATAACTGGAACGTCAGTTTTGCCGAGTCGAGCAGGACGTCGTGGAATTTTAAGCCGCTTCCGGCCGCGCAATCAGCGGTCACTTTTACAGGCAGTCAGGATGGCGACTTTCATGTGTATTCGATCGCGCCCCAGTGTGTAGTCAAGTCGAGCGCGACTCTGGTGGCAGGATTTTTTACCTGTGATGAGCTCGTGATTGAGTCTCGAGCTACTCCGCTGAATATGGTCGGAACTTTTATCGTAGGAAAGCTGACTATCGATCCGAGTGCGGTTACGAGCGGGATTACTTTCGCGAATATCTATCACCCCAGTTCGATTGCTCTGCTGAAAAATAAAAAAATTCTAAGCAAGAATGGGGGTGGGGTTTGCCCGAGTATTCCTGATCATCCGGTTTGGCATCCCAATCTAGGAGTTGTTCACTTGGCGAATACATTAAAGTGTACGCCGGCCGCTCTGAGTCGCAGGGCGGATAACTTTACCTGGACCGCCGTTGACCCCGTGTGTGGCCTGATTTCTGGCCAAATGAATACTCAGTGCAAGGTGAAGTTTAATCCCACGTACTTCAAGGCTGTTGAGTTCAGCAGGAGCGATAACTTATGAGGCTCCAAGCATTTCGTTCGCAGGGCAAATTCGCTCCGGGGTTTACTCTCGTTGAGCTTTTGGTCGCACTGGGTGTAGCGAGTGTGTTTGCCCTGCTGATCGCTCTTGGCGTTAATCAGATTTTGACAAAGACGGGTGGCGTCAAGTCCACACAGGCCCTCGAGCAGCATGTCGCAGGAATTTTGGAACAGGTTGCGGCAAATGTGGGGCAGTTTCAGATGAATTTCGAGCCCCAGGATGCTTCGGCCGCTCGGGGCCAGTTAAACGTAGAGAGTTTGGCGATGGCTTGGTCACAGGATCGCTTGTCCACCTCGGCCCAGTGTCCTGAATGTCCTGGAAGATTGGGATACGTCATCAATCCACTGAGCGGCTATCCCGGACTTTTTGTGGTTACTGTCAAACTCACTCATGTCGAGCTCTTGGGTGCAGAGGGCAAGACTGTTCAATTTTTGGTGTCAGGCAAATGAAACGACTCATGAACTCTATTACTGGATTTACCCTCATAGAACTCATGATCGCAGTTGCGGTCATGAGTGCCTTGTCTATGGCGGTGGTAGAGCTCAAGGGTTACATAGACAAATCTCTCAAGTACTCGGGTCAAAAATTTGAGGAGACTGCAAGCGGGCTTTTGGCAACTCGGAGACTTTGGATGGACCTTCGGCATGTGACGCCATCCTTTAATTACCTGATTCGGACGGACGATTTGGGGCGTGAGTTTTTTGAATTTGAGAGTGAACAGCGGTGCGCACAGAACTGCACGAGAACCATTGAGTTGACAGTCGCACCTGCACCAGCCCAAAAAAAATCCATAGATTTTTTGCTTGCTGACTCCTCGGCCGGGCCGACTCTCTATTATCCTCCGGCCAAAGCCTACACCTCGGCCGCCCACGCGACGCCAGGAAATGAAGGCACATTGAGTTTTGTGTCCCTGAATCGAAATTCTTATTTGACCGGAATGAGTGCAAATCCATGGAAGGTTGGACAAGCGATCTTGCTCGTTTCACCGATTCCTCAAAGGGCAGAGTCTGCTGGTGTTCCCAATACGGCGGTTCCCTCAAGACCGCTGGCTTTTACGGGCAGAGTGGTGAGAACGAGCCCCAGCAGTGGCGACTTTACTGCAGTGGATTTTTCAAATGTACTGAGGACTACACATCCCGTGAACGGTTCGGCTGTCTCTAATGCCGATACATTCTTTAGGACGTTACCGGCGGCCGGCGGAAAGGCCGCCTTCGCATTTTTGAAACCTGTGGCACTGGTACGTTATGAACTTGAGCCAATGACCCTTCAGGGTAAGGTTACGGGTCGCCTCAGTCGCTTGGAGTGGGTTCCTGGAGCTACGGCTGCTGCCGGTGGGTTTTCAAAAAAGAACACTCTCGCCGAGGGCGTGAAGAGTGTTCTTTTTAGCAGACGCGACATCTCACTCGGCTCCGTTGAGTTTAAAATCAATTTTGACTTCAAAAGTTTTTGAAGTCAGGGGGAGGAAAAATGAAAAACGAAACAAGAGATTTGAAGGCTTGGAAAAGGGTGGCTTTAGCAGGGTTTTTGTCTCTCAGCTTTCAAGTGGCGGCGCCCCACTCACGTGCCGAGGAGGGAGGTCTGTTGACAGTCCCTCCGCCCATCGAAAGCACACTGAATGCTGCAGTGCCGTTTGGTGTACCCGATCCAGAGGGTAGTACAGTGACCGTGAATCTGACTGCGTCTTGTTACGGAACGAACAATCGATCGGTGATGAATCCGCTTTCTCCCTCAGCGAGTGTGAATGCAGTCATGGAGTTTACTGCGGACTCTGCACACAGGTACGAATTTACTTTTCCGGCAGCAGTGACATCAAAAGCGGGTCAGTCAGTTCAGGCGTCTGTAACCGTCAAGAAAGTGAAAAAAAGTGACAGTTCCGTGGTGAATATCTCTGCACAAAGCATAGGTAACGTAATTTCCATGCGAGTTCCTTTTGTCCTGGCTGCAGTCAATACGGATGGGACATTTACCCAGAACGCTCGGGCGAGTACGGTGAGCAAAATCGCTTTCAATCAGGTTGGAGCGAGCGCTACTGCTGGATCCTATCAATTTTATGGCTACAACGGACCGCTCACGTTCTCGCAACCCAGTTACACGCCATCCTCCCAAGGGACTGTTTTGGATATTGGTGTCGGTTTTCCCGGGCAAGATGGGTTTTGTGGAGGTTACCACTCACCTCTGATGCTTTTTACTTCGGATAAGATGCCTGCGATGTCCGGAAAAAGTCGGTTTCCGCTGAATCCTGACGCCGAAGAAGTTTACTGGGTGGAGCCAGGTGCCGAGGCTTACTTTCTGGCGCTGGACAAAAAAGGAGACCGCCAGATTACCGAGGCCGATCAGCTCTTTGGAAACAACAAGGAGTTCAGCAATGGCTTTGATGCGCTCATTGTTTTGGACTCCAACAAGGACAGCAAGATCAGCGCAAAAGACAAGCTCTTCAAAAAGTTGGTGGTCTGGCGCGATGTCAATGGGGATGGGGTCTCGCAAGCCGCCGAAGTTCAGTCCGTCGCGGAGTTTGGTTTGGTTGAAATCGATCTGAAGTACAGCAAGGAAGGTGCTTATGACTTTGGTGACCGCGCCAAAGCCAAAGAGAGCGCCAAGTTCAAATATAAGCGCGGAGGAAAGGGTGCTGTGGTTGAAGGGTTGATTTTGGACGTTTGGTTTACAACCGCAGTATTTAAGCCCTTGGCGGGTGCAAAAAAGTAAGAATACCGTTCAAACAAAAAAGCCCCCGGAATTTCTTCCGGGGGCTTTTTTACATTCTGATTAAATATTTGAGTGGCTTACCGGGCAGCTCCGCCGGAGATGAGTACTCTCACATTCGTCTGAAAGATCACCTCTACCTTGTTCGGGAAAATCAGGCGGCCCACGATTCCGTCACCAAAGCTGGGGTGTTTGATCTTGTCGCCGAGAGCGAACTGTCCCTTGGTCGTGTAGGACTTGAAAGGTGCGTCCTTGTGGGCAGTCATGAGCTTTTCCCATTCTGCTTCGATGGAGCTTGCCGCTGCGGCAGCGCCCTTCTTGGCGCGTTCTTTCTTAGGTTTAGCGGCGGTCGGCTCGGTGATTCCTTTGGGAGCCTTATAAACGTGGATTTTTTTGCAGGTCTTGCATTCTACTTTGGCGATGCGATCGCCCTTCATGGCCACGACAGTGTGGGCAAGATCCATTTTGCAGCTCGTGCAGTAAGCAAGGGCCTCTTGGGCGACAGTCGAAGGTGCGGTCGAAGTACGAGCCATTTTTCTCTCCAGGGTCGGTAAGATCAGTCTGTGAAAAAGATAATGATTCTACATATAGTAAGCAAAGATGGAAAAGCAAGCGCCTAGAGCGCCTACGGCCCCGAGTTCACCCCCGAACACGAAAGAGTTGCGGGCTTTGTTGCTAGAAAACGCCAAACAAGCGAGTTCGTCGCCGGGCGTGTATCTGATGAAGGATCTGGATGGGCGGATTCTCTACGTGGGCAAGGCCAAGAACCTTCGCAACCGCGTCACCACCTATTTTCAGGGGATTCCCCATGAACTTCCGCGGATTGAGCTCCTAGTGCGGGGGATTCATCAATTTGATGTGATTTTGACGGAAACCGAAGACGAAGCGCTCATCTTAGAGTGCACCCTGATCAAGAAGCACAAGCCAAAATTTAATATCCGGCTCAAGGACGACAAGGCCTACCCCTATCTCAAGATCCAAACCTCGGAGGCGTATCCGCGGTTGGAGTGGACGCGCCGAGTTATGCGGGATGGCGCTCGGTATTTTGGACCCTTTCCATCGGCATTTGCGGCGAGGCAGGTCCTGCAGCTTTTAAATGACACTTTCTTGCTCCGAGACTGCTCGGAGAACACTTTTCGAAATCGATCACGACCCTGTTTGCTCTATCAAATTGGAAAATGCAGCGGCCCGTGTGTGGGGTTGGTCGACGAAAAGGCTTATCGCGAACGGATCGATCAAGCGACAGCCGTTTTGGAAGGAAAAGGCGAGCGCCTTACGGAGGAGTTGACGCGAGGAATGGAGGACGCCGCTGCCAAGGAAGAATTTGAAGCCGCCGCGGAATACCGTGACCAACTGAGAAATATTGAAAGCATCACCGCAGTTCAAAGTGTTTTGGAAGCTGGCTCGGAGCGGGACCGAGATGTGGTGGCAGTGGCGCGAAAAGACGCCGTGGCTCATGCAGTGGTATTGCAGATTCGCGGAGGCAGACTCATCGCTGTGAGGCACTATGACGTTCAAAACGCTGAGTCGGTCGCGAGCGATCCTGAGATTTTAACCGAGTTTCTGGCGCAGCATTATTGGGCGGCAAAACTCGCCGCCGAGAGCGAAACCCATAAAGACGCTGAAACCGTCCCTGGGCCTTCATCGTTTGGGGCGGCGGGCCCGGTGCTTGCGGTCCCCAATGAAGTGTTGATGCCCGAGGTTCAAGAGAACGTTGAGGATTTGGGTCTTATGGAGCGAACGCTGGGAGTGCGAATCCGGTTTCCTGAAAATGAAATCGATCGCCGACTTTTAAGTGTTGCCATTCAAAATGCGAAATACTCCCTGGAGCAAAATGAAAAGCGCAGGGGAGGGCATGGAGTCGCGGCACTGGATGAGGTTCAGCGAAAACTGCACCTCTCAAGACTTCCGCAGCGGATCGAGTGTTTCGATATCTCAAACATTCAGGGAGAGGACTCTGTTGCGTCTCGAGTCGTTTTTATCGACGGAGCCCCAGACAAAAATCTTTACCGGCGCTACAAAATCCGCACGGTCGAAGGCGCCAACGACTTTGCCATGATGAAAGAAGTATTGGGGCGAAGGTTTGCGGCAGCAGGACAGTCGGGCGATGAGCTTCCGGATCTTGTAGTTGTGGACGGCGGAAAAGGGCAGCTTTCACAGGCCGTGGCGATTTTAGAAGAGCTCACCGTGCAGGGAGTTGCGGTTGCGGGACTGGCAAAAGCGCGGACCGAAAGTGACTTTCAAGCCGCCGAAGTGAAGAGTTCACACGAGCGGATTTTTTTGCCGGGCCGAAAAAATCCCGTGGCTCTTTTGCCACATACGGCCGCCTATAAATTGTTGGTGCATGTGCGCGATGAGGCCCATCGGTTTGCGGTGAGTTATCACCGAGTGCTTCGTGGGAAAAGATCGCTCAAGTCCGACCAGAAATAATTTTTGGCGAACGGACTGGACAATTCGATTGGCATCGGGAAAAATTTTGAGACTATGCAAATCCGAGTCACTCGAAATTCCGTTTGCGGCGCGATTGAAGTTCCGGCCGGCGAATACCTTGTGGCCGTCAGCGCGGATGGACGTCAGATCAAACTCACAGGGCACGGACTCGATATCGCATTGCCAGCGGTGAGAAGAAAAGCACAAGGCAAGGGGCGCGTGGATTCTGTGACCTTTTTTAACGGCGGCGGAAAGACTTGGAGTATCGTCGTGAATTTGCCCAAGCAGGGCGAATGGGTCGCAATGGTTGAAGCGACTTCCGGGGGTTCACCGACAGGAATCCTCCCTTCCGACCTCAAGTAACCCGAGCGACCTCTAAGCTTGTCAAATCTCTGACGTGAGAGTGCTCTGGTTCGGGGCTCTGTGCGTTTTCGCCGCGCCCTGCGTGTTTCTTTCTACTTAATTTCCCTTCAAAACACTGACCCGATTCGCAGATAGTTTCCGCGCAGATTTTGCCCGTTTGCCTCGCACGAATGGAAAATATTTCCCATTTAGAGGTCCGGCGTTTGCTCCGAAACATTCTTTGTCAGGCTTGCTTGGCCCACAACCACAGGCCCGAGAGAGTGAATGCCCGAAAGGGTATAGATAGAAGGAGCAATCATGTCGGATCGCAACAGTAACTTGGCCGAAGAAATCGAAGAATCCAGCACAGAAACTTCGGCCGAACCCGTTACTGCCAAGATCTATCAGTTTTTTGGCACCGCAAAAGAGGTCGTGTCTCGTTACTCACACTGCCCCAATTGCGGTGCCAACCTTCACTTCACGCATGTCACGGATTTTTCTAGAAATCTGACCCAAGAAACCGCGCGTTGTCCGGAGTGCGGACAAAAAGCGCGCAAAGCGTTGCATCGACTTCAGTAAGTCAGCCCTTGCAGGCGATTCCCTCTGCGGCCAAAACTTTTCTGATCATCTCGCGCTTATCGCCCTGAATTTCAATCACGCCGTCTTTTCCATCCACTAAATACGTTCCTCCGGTACCGCACTTCTTTTTGAGGGTCGTGGTGAGCTGCTTCAAAAAAAGTTCGTTTTTTGGGAGACGGTCAATCACGGTGACGGTTTTTCCGCCGCGCGCCTGCTTTTCGATTCGAAGCACTGCCACAAACTTATAACTTTTTGGATCCACATCCGGCTGGCAGGTGCATTCGGACTGAAGCTCTTTGCACTTGGGGCATTTGACATTGAGTGTCGGATCTGTCGAGTACACGAGGCGGGTGTCTTGAGATGTTTTTTGGCTCATAGCAAAGCTAATCTAAGGCTTTGTGGGGCTCTTTTTCAACTGACTCGTCAAAGTCCGTGGTAGCCGTTGTGGTATAGGGAGACTATGCGGCAAACTCAAACGGTCGGACGTTCTGTTCAGCGTAAAGAAGGGCGTGAAAAACTCACGGGTCAGGCTCGTTATGTGGACGATCTGACGTTTCCGAATATGCTCCATGGGGTCACCGTTCGGAGTTCCATTCCTCGCGGGCGGATCAAAAAAATTCATTTTGAACACGGCGTGCCTTGGGGCGAGTTTACGATCGTTAAGGCGAGCGATATCCAAGGCTCCAACCATGTCGCGCTTATTTTAAAAGACCAGCCCTTTTTGGCTGAAGAGTTGATCAATCACTGCGAAGAAGCTGTCGTCCTGCTGGCACATCCGGACAAGCACCTCCTTGAAAAAGCGCGCAAGCTCGTGGGAATCGAGACGGACCCGCTGCCTCCTGTGTTTACGATCGAGGAGGCGCTGGCCGGAAAACAGATCATTTGGGGGGCCGACAACGTTTTCAAAGCCTACCGTGTCGAAAAAGGCGACCTCGATTCGGTTTGGGCAAAGGCTGACCGGGTCATCGAGGCCGAATACGAAACGGGCGCGCAAGAACAGCTCTACATTGAAAATAACGGAATGATCGCCGTCGCTAACCCGCAAGACGGAGTGACGGTCTGGGGTTCGATGCAATGTCCGTATTACGTTCACAAGGGGCTACTTCCACTTTTTAATTTGCCCCAGGAAAAAATCAGAGTCATTCAAACCGAAACAGGCGGGGGCTTTGGTGGAAAAGAAGAATACCCGACGCTGCTTGCGGGCCACGCGGCGCTTTTGGCTTGGAAGTCCGGACGTCCCGTCAAAATGATTTATGATCGCGCCGAAGACATGGTGGCGACCACCAAGCGCCATCCTTCGCGCACGCGCCATCGAACGGCCGTTTCAAAAGATGGAAAACTTATCGGAATGGAAATCGAGTTTAACATCGACGGAGGAGCCTACGCGACGCTCTCATCGGTGGTGCTCTCGCGCGGAACGATTCATTCGGCGGGACCCTATTTTTGCCCCCATGTCCGCGTAATTTCGCGCGCGGTGGCGACCAACTCGCCACCCCACGGTGCGTTTCGCGGATTTGGCGCTCCGCAAAGTCTGTTTGCCCTTGAGCGCCACATGGATCATGTCGCTCGTGAGTTGGGACTTGAGCCCGATGAGTTTCGGCGCAGAAACTTTTTGCGCGAGGGACTCACGACTGCGACCAGTCAACTGATTCGCGAAAAGGTGGATCTTTCGGGACTGCTCGACCACGCGCTTGAAAAATCAGATTATCACGCCAAACGCGAACGCTTTGCACGCGAGAATCCAGGTTCTTCAGTCAAAAAAGGAATCGGCTTTGCGACCTTTTTACACGGAGGCGGGTTCACGGGCTCGGGTGAAAAAACTCTGGCCTCGGTCGTTGGTGTCGAAGCCACTCCGCATGGACAGGTCAGAGTCCTGGCCGCAAGCACCGAGATTGGGCAAGGGACCAACACCATTTTTTCACAAATCGCGGCCGATGCGCTCAAGCTTCCTTATGAGCAACTTGAAGTCGCGCAGCCTGACACCGCTCATGTTCCTAACAGCGGCCCTACCGTGGCGTCGCGAACGGTCATGGTGGTTGGAAAATTAGTTGAGACTGCGGCAGTCGCTCTGCGCGATCTCTTGATCGGGGCGGGCTTGCTTCCGGCCGAATATTCTCCGGAGCAGTTTCGGCAGGCGTGCGCGGGTTACATTGAAAAATTTGGTCAGCTCAGGGCAAACAGTCAGTACAAGCAGCCGCCCAACATCGAGTGGGACGACGAAAAATATCAGGGTGATGCTTATGGCGCATTTTCCTGGGCCGTCTACGTTGCTGAAGTGAGCGTGGATACTGTGACGTGGGAAACACACGTGGACGATTTTGTTGCGCTCCAAGAAGTCGGTCGCGTGATGAACCCTATTCTCGCCGCTGGGCAGATTGAGGGGGGAGTCGCGCAAGGAATTGGGTACGCGCTGTATGAAAATGTCGTGTGGAAAGACGGCCGCATGGCCAACGGCCAGATGACTAATTACATTATGCCGACTTCAATGGATTTAGCCTCGATTCGCGTCTTTTTTGAAGAAAATCCCTATTCGTACGGACCCTCGGGAGCCAAAGGAATTGGAGAACTTCCGCTCGATGGGCCGGCTCCTGCCATTTTAAATGCGGTTGAAAACGCCACGGGTCTTAAAGTCAGAAAAATTCCGCTGATGCCCGAAGTCTTGATGCAGGAAGCGAAGAGGGGGGCTCATGTCTAAATCCAGTGTCGCAAAACGAGTTCCGGTTTCTTTTACGGTCAACGGAAAATCTCATTCGTTGGAGGCGCCTGCGATGGCTCGCCTGCTCGATGTAATTCGCGAGGACATTCAGCTCACTGGCACCAAAGAAGGTTGCGGCGAGGGAGAGTGCGGGGCCTGCTCGGTAATCCTGAATGGTGAACTCGTCAACAGTTGCCTGGTGCCTGTCATTCAAGCTCAAGGAGCTAAGATCACGACGATCGAGGGGGTCGCGCAAGGTGATGTGCTTCATCCCGTCCAAAAAGCTTTTTTAGAATGCGGCGGAGCGCAGTGCGGAATTTGCACACCCGGGATGGTCTTGGCTTCGCTGAGCCTGCTTGAGAAAAATCCGAATCCAACGAGAGATGAAATTCGCGAAGGACTCGCCGGAAATCTCTGCCGCTGCACGGGCTATATGAAAATTTTTGATTCGGTGGCGCGTGCCTGTGGGAGTCAGCAGTGAGAGCGTATCTACCGGATTACGAAATGATCACGGCGCCGTCGCTTCAGGGTGCGCTCGAAGTGTTGGCGAGGGGTGAGTTTAGGCCCTTTGCGGGCGGCACGGATCTCATGGTGCTTTTTGAGGCAGGAAAACTTTCTCATCACAAGTGGCTGAGTATCTGGGGCCTGGATGAGTTGCGTGGAATCCGCGTGGAGGCCGCGCACATCGCGATGGGCGCGCTCACGACTTATTCTCAGATTCAGCGAGACGCGACGGTGCAGGCCGAATTTCCGCTCTTGATCGAGGCCGCGCGATTGACCGGTGCGATTGCGATTCAGAATCGAGGGACTTTGGGCGGAAATATCGTCAATGCGTCTCCGGCAGCAGATTCGCCACCGGCACTCCTGGTTTACGAAGCGGAGCTTGAGCTGGTTTCATGCGTCGGCGGAAAGATCGTGTCTCGCTGGGTTTCGTATCGCGACTTTCACACGGGCTATAAATCGACGCTGTTGAAAAAAGGCGAACTATTGCGCACGATCCGGTTGCCTCGCACTTTGGGCGCAGAAAAAGGCTGGGTTCAGCACTACCGCAAGGTCGGAACGCGAAAAGCGCAAGCAATTTCAAAAATCTGTATCGCAGCGGCCGCGCGCGTGGAGGGTGCGAAAATCACCGATGCCCGTATCGCACTCGGAAGCGTTGCCCCCGTACCGATGAGGTGCCTGAAAACTGAGGCGTATTTGCGAGGCAAGGATCTGGGCTTGGCTGCGAGCTGGATGGGTGAGGCGCGTGCGGTGATCGCCTCAGAAATTTCGCCGATCGACGACATTCGCTCCAATGCGGATTATCGGCGTGGGGTGACTCAAAATCTGCTCGAAGAATTTGTGAAAAAACTCAGCAGCGGATCGACTCGGTAAAACCATGTGGAATTGGATCAGTAAACTCGAGGAGCTTCGAGCATTGGGAAGGCCCGTCGCCGCGGTGACGGTCGTCGCGTCGACAGGCTCAAGTCCTCGGGATGCGGGCGCAAAAATGCTCGTGGTCTCCGGTGGTGATTTTTTTGGAACCATTGGAGGCGGCCACCTTGAGGAGCTTGCAATCGCGGATGCTCTTAAATCCCTGGATTCGGGCCAGTCTCAGTTGATTCGTTACCCGCTAGGTGCCAGGACCGGTCAATGTTGCGGCGGAGTGGTGGATCTTTTTTTTGAAGTCTTAAACCGTGGGCCCAGGCTCTATCTTTTTGGCGCAGGTCATGTCGGACAAGCCGTCGCCCGCACTTTTGTGGGCACGCCTTTCGTGGTGCACGTGATTGACGAGCGCCCAGAATGGATCTCGCAGCTTCCGCGCGAAGTCATCGCGCATGAGACGGAGTGGGATGATTTCGTCAAAGACGCGCAATGGAACGAGCGCGACACTTATGTCGCCGTGATGACTCATCGTCACGACACGGATCAGGCGATCATTGAAAAGCTCTTGGAGCGCCCGTATCGATATTTGGGATTGATCGGGAGCCATTCAAAATGGGAGCGATTTAAGCAGCGCTTTGAGGCGCGTGGAATCGCAGCTGAAAAGTTTGAGCGGGTACAGAGTCCGCTGGGTCTCGATCTGGGTGCAGGCAAGGCGCCGCAAGAAATCGCCATCAGTCTCGCTGCCGAGCTTTTGAAAATCCATTATTCCGAATGAAAAACCAGTCAGCGACAGAGAGCGCAGTTGCAAAGTTTCCGCTCATTTTGCTTGCTGGCGGAAAGTCCTCGCGAATGGGGCAACCCAAGGGACTGGTATCGGTCGAAGGTGAGCCTTGGATTCTGCATCAGCTCCAGAGTTTTCGCGACGCCGGTGGCACGCGCGCGGTAGTGGTGTTGGGTTACGATTCTGAAGCGTATTTTTCTGCGATCCCAGAATTTCTAAAGGCCTGTCAGCAGTGGACGGAGTTGTCCGAGGTTCCAGGCCTTGAGGTGGGAGTGTGCGAAAACAACCTCCCTGAGTTTGGGCCATTTTCTTCGATTCAGGCGGGGATTTTGAGATTGGGCTGGAGCGCGCTGCTGGAGCCTCGTGAGCGCGGCGTATTTATTCTTCCGGTAGATTGCCCTGCGGCGTCGCCGTCTACCTGGCAGAGGCTCAGTGAGACTTTTTTGGGTTCTACCATCGACTGTTGTTTGCCTGAGCTTCCTGGCGGCAGGGGGGGGCATCCGGTTTTAATTTCACAAGCATTAGCCAACCGGACTGTAACGCTTGATCCCGCTACTCCTGAGTCAAGACTCGATCAGGTGATTCGCGAACTCCGGCCTGAACGGCTCACGCGAGTGAGCGTCGAAGATCCGCGAGTCGGGATGAATTTGAATACTCCCGAGGATTGGCTGCAGTTGCGCGCTGTGCTGTAATTTTTCATTCAAAATATGCCGCGAAAAAAATGGCTGATGTCTGCGCGGTGTGCGAAAGATCAGCAGGCATGAGTTCAAAAACTCCTTCAAAAGCATCTCATCATTGGGACGGATTTTTGCCCGCCGACGCGATCATCATGGCGAGGCGCAGACCACACGTGGAACAGCCTGCGGGCGAAACCGTAGCAACTTCTCAAGAAACTTCAGAAACGGCTCCGCTGATTTCTCAGGTGGTTTGGTTTGTTGAGGTGAGCGATTCTACCGAACCCTTTGTTGGCGATGCAGGCGCCCTTTTGGAAAAGATGATTTCGGCGATGAATCTCAAGCCGGGGCAGGCGCTAAAAATGACTTTGTCAGAGGCTCAGCGTCTCATGACTCTTCAGAAACTCCCGAGAGTCTTGGTCATCATGTCCACTCGACCCGGTGTGAACGCGTCGGACGAGTTTAAAGGTTTTTCTGGACTCAGTGTGGTCACTCACCACCCGCGCGCCTTGATTGAAAATCCGGGACTCAAACGCGAGTGTTGGGAGGATCTCAAAAAAGTTTCGGCGTTCTTGGATCAAAAGGGGTCCGTGTGATCCGTTCACTCTTACTTGCGATCACACTCTTGGGTTCAAGTTTCAATTCCACAACAGCCCACGCAAATGGCTCAGGCCCAAAAGTCTGGATCGCCGAAATTCGCGGCAGCATCAACCCGGCGACTTCAAGTTTTCTCAGCCACACACTGGTCAAAGCCGAAGCTGAGCGCGCGGAGGCAGTCGTCATCGAACTCGACACGCCCGGTGGCTTGGTCAGCAGCGTTCGTGAAATGGCTCAGTCCATTGATAAGTCGAGCGTCCCGGTGGTCGTCTACGTGACTCCTGCAGGAGCTTCTGCAACATCAGCGGGCGCGCTTTTGTCGCTGGCCGCCCATGTTTCGGCAATGTCGCCGGGGTCTAATATCGGCGCGGCTCATCCCGTCGGCGCGCAGGGCGAAGACGTCCAGGGCGCGATGGGCGAAAAAGTTTTGCAGGATACCGCGGCCTTTGCTCGCGGACTGGCGGAGCTTCGCGGACGCAGTCCCGAACTTGCCGATCTCATCGTTTCCAAGAGTAAGAGTTTTACCGCGCAAGAGGCCTTCGAAGAGAAACTCATTGAAATTCTCGCATCGAGCCGAGGCGAACTTCTCGAAAAGCTGGATGGCCGAATCGTGCGCATGGGTGAAAAAAAAGAGACTCGCACACTTAAAACCCGCGGCGCTCAGGTTGAGATCGCTCAGATGAGCTTGGGCCAGAAAATATTGAACTACTTGGCTAACCCCAACATCGCAACTCTACTGATTTCGATAGGAATGCTTTTGATCTACGTCGAAGTCTCTAATCCAGGGATCACGATCGCGGGAGCCATGGGCGGAATTTTGCTGCTTTCTGGTTTTGTCGCATTTCAACTTTTACCGATCGATGCAGGAGGAATGGCGTTGGTCGCCCTTGGGATCGCGCTCTTGCTTGCGGAGCCGTTTGTGGTTTCGCACGGCGCACTGGCGGCCGGAGGATTGCTTTCGCTTGTGCTTGGAATTCTCTGGGTGATTGATCCCACCGAGACGTCTGGAAAAATCGACCCCGTGATTTGGGTTCCCGCTGTCGTCACGATCGGAGTGGGTGTGCTGCTGATGAGCTGGGCTGCTGCGCGAACGCATACGTTGGTCGCGCGCACGCTCGCGATGATCGGCGGCGGTGCGCGGATGGGCTTGAGCGGTTACATTGGAAAGGTCGAGTCCGTGAGCGAAAGCGGACTGGAAGGTAAGGCGTTGATTCGCGGCGAAACTTGGAATTTTACCTCGAAAACCCCGGTTCACTTCGGGGACCGAGTTGAAGTAGTTGAAGTTCAGGGAATGAAGGCGGTGGTCGCTCCTGCAAGCGCTGCCGCTCAGGGTTCAAAGAAAGGACCGTAAAATGGCATTTTTTTCGAGTGGTTTCTTATTTCTGATTTTTGTAGCCGGAATTTTTTTGATGATGAGTGTGAAGGTGCTCAACGAATACGAGCGTGGCGTGATTTTTCGCCTCGGCCGAATCATGGGCGCGCGCGGGCCCGGGCTGATCATCTTGATTCCGATGGTTGAACGCATGGTCCGCGTGGATCTGCGAACCGTGACTTTGGATGTTCCGCCTCAGGACGTGATCAGTAGAGACAACGTGACCCTCAAAGTGAATGCCGTGGTCTACTTCAGAGTCGTCGAGCCCAACCGTGCGGTGATCGAAGTTGAAAACTTCTTGCTCGCGACATCGAAGCTCGCACAAACGACATTGCGATCGGTCTTGGGTCAGGTCGAACTCGATGAACTGCTCTCACAGCGCGAGGAGATCAATCACAAGCTCCAAACTATTTTGGATACTCAAACCGAGCCGTGGGGCGTAAAGGTCTCGAATGTCGAGGTCAAGCAGATCGATCTTCCAGTCGAAATGCAGCGAGCAATGGCCCGTCAGGCCGAGGCCGAGCGCGAGCGCCGCGCGAAGGTCATCGCCGCGGACGGAGAGTTGCAGGCGTCGGAAAAACTTTCGGAAGCCGCCGAGGTGATGTCGCGAAGCCCGATGTCGCTACAGTTGCGTTATCTTCAAACGCTCAATGAAATGTCGAGCGAGCGCGCCACGACGATCATCGTACCGCTGCCGATGGACCTCATTAAGCCGTTCATGAAGTAAAAAGTTCACGCTGTAATCGGCGAACTATTGACGACATTTAAGTATGCGGGCGCCATAATGAGGCGCCCGCTTTTTTTTGTGGAATTGTAAGCAGAGACCTTCACAATTGAACACAGCATGATGCTGGCGTTTCTAGGGAGAAGGATTCTCCCGCCTTTTTTCCTGCTTCTCCCCTTTTTTTTGGCAAGCGCATCAAACGCTTTTTCCCAGACCCCAAGCCACACCCGGAGCGAACCAGCGCCCCTTCAGGAAGCGAATCGAATTCGCGTCAGGATTGCTGAGGCCGCGCCCTCCGTAATGGTGCGAGGTTTTGATTTAAGGATCCTGTCGCAAGCTGATCGAAAATCCACCCAACACTTCAACCGCATGAGTGAGTGGGAATTTCGATGCCAGGCAGGTCGGGTTCGTGCCTTGAGCGCTAGTCTGGGCAAATCGCTCGACTTCAAGGAACCCGCAACCGTTCAAACGGAGGCGGGCTTTGTTTCGTTTCAGGGAAGGCCTTACCGAGAGGAACTCAGGATCTTTAGCAACGGGTCCCTATGTGAGGTGATTAACGTCGTCGATATCGAAAGTTACCTGGATGGACTGGTCAACGCGGAGTTTTCGTCGAAGTGGGCGGACTCCTCGATCGATGCACAAGTCGTCGCGGCGCGAAGCTATGCGCTTCATCAAAGCAAAATCGCTCGAGCGATGGGCTCTCGCTTTGATGTGGACTCCACGACGATGGATCAGGTCTACGATGGTTCGATGCGAGAGGACTCCAGAGCGAGCCAGTCGGTGGATCGCACCCATGGAAAAATCCTCATTGCCGAGAATGCGACTATTGGCCCCAAGGCGCCCATCAAGGCTTTTTATCATTCCACTTGCGGTGGGGCGACTGAGCTTCCGCAAAATGTGTGGGGAAAAACGCAGCCGGGTTTCAAAAAAGGCGTGAGCTGCCCCTATTGCAAGCCGTCCCCTGCGTTTGAGTGGAAGGTGGAACTGAGTTCCAAGGAAATTGCCGAAGCCATGCTTCGAGGTTCTCGAGAAAACGGCGTTCCAAAAAGTTGGCCTGCATACGCTCGCGAAGCGCTCAACAAGGGAACTCTCACATCGGTTCAACCCCTGAGCGCCCCAATCATCGGATCTGGTGCAACGTCTCGCGTGGGTGAACTCCTGACACTTTGGTCGTATCGCGGCGGAGTGGTAGCTCTTGCGGTACCCGCTGCCCAATTTCGGCTGTGGATCGGTCCCGCGCGAGTCAAAAGCACGGCTTTTTCAGTGCGTTCCGCTGAATCACCTTTAGTTCGCTCGCCCGCTGGCGCTGGCGAAAAGTCCGGATCCGGTTGGATTTTTACCGGACGCGGAAACGGTCATGGAGTTGGAATGTGCCAGTGGGGCGCCAAAGTGATGGGCGAAAAGGGATTCTCGATGGCCTCCATCCTCAAATACTATTACCCAGGAGCCGTTCTCAAAAAACTCTGGTAGCGCAGGGGTGCGGCTGGCTGGACACGAGCCTCAGCTCTGTGACATGACACGATCACTATGCTGGATCGGACTTTGGTCGTGGGCCCTTTTCAGTGCAATTGTCGGCTGCTTGCCTGCGATCGCACCGGACAGGCGGTCCTCGTGGATCCGGGTGATGAACCCGCTAAAATTTTAAAAGCCATCGAAGGAACGCGCACGCCCTCGGGCGCGCTGGTGCAGGTCAAATTTCTTTTTCACACCCACGGGCATCTGGATCACATCGGAGCCACGCGCAAGATCAAGCAGTCGCTCACAGCAAAGAGCGCTGAAAACTCGCCTCAAATCTGTCTGCACAAAGGCGACGAGGATCTTTACCTCAAGCTTTCTTTTCAGGGTCAGATTTTTGGAATGACTTTCGACGAGCCTCTGCCGATCGATCGTTATTTCGAGGACGAGGAGGTGATTGATGTCGGAGATCTCAAATTCAATGTGCTTCATACTCCCGGACACAGTCCAGGCAGCGTGAGTCTCAGGCTTCATGAAAATCGCTCGTCCGGAATTCCAGAAACCGTTTTTTCAGGCGATACCCTTTTTCAGGGAAGCGTGGGACGCACCGACCTTTGGGGCGCCAATCAGGATCAAATGTTCAAAAGTATTCGCACCCGTTTACTGAGCCTCGATGAAGACACGCGTGTGTGCCCAGGGCACGGGCCTGAGAGCACAATCGGAATTGAGAAACGGGAGAATCCATTTTTGTGACCGCGCCCCTTCAGTTTGAGCTTCAAAAGACGGCGGCATCCGATCTCCCGGGTGAAGAGGGGGTTGAACGCGCGCGCGCCGGAAAAGTCACTCTCGCTGGAATCGACGGCCGGCCTCACGTCATCGAAACGCCCGTTTTTATGCCGGTCGGAACTTTAGGAACGGTCAAAGCGGTCACGACCCACGAACTTCGCAAGTTGTCGGCTCAGATTATTTTAGGAAACACCTATCACCTTTACCTTCGCCCCACGCATTTGCGTGTCGAACGCTTGGGTGGCCTCCATAAGTTCATGAACTGGGACGGGCCGATTCTCACGGACAGCGGGGGGTTTCAGGTTTTTTCGCTCGCCGGTCTCAATAAGGTCGATGATCAGGGCGTGACGTTTCAGTCGCACATCGACGGAAGTTACCACCGTTTCACTCCCGAACTTTCGATGGAAATTCAGCGCGCGCTCGCAAGCGATATCGTCATGGCGTTTGACGAGTGTCCGCCTTATCCCGCCACTCCGGAGCAAGTTCAGGCTGCCATGAGAAGGACCGTGGCTTGGGCGGAGCGGGGACTGAAAGTTGAGCTCAAACCCCATCAAGCCAGATTTGGAATCGTGCAGGGAGGTCTCTACCCTGAGCTTCGAAATCGGTCAGCCGCAGAGATC
>CAMBEX010000011.1 GCA_945865865.1 Bdellovibrio sp. ZAP7 | reverse complement strand
AGACTTGCGATTGCTGATCCATAATCTTCAATGGCCATCATCGTAGTGGCCATCATGTAGAGGTCGCGTGGCCACACGAGGTGGTAGCCACCTGTCATTTTTTGGCGCGGGCGTTTCGAACTTTTCATCGAACTTCCGCCACCCGTTCCATCCCACTGATGTTCGCCCCAAGGTACGGTGGGGGATGCGACAAAGGCGCCTTCATACGTCTTGTCCTCGAAGGATTTCAAAACAGCTACCGACGCGCGAAAAAGTTTTCCTTGGTCGGTCGAGGCCTGGCCGAGGTCTCGAATGGAAGCCTGATAGTTTTTCCACTGAGAGGTAAACTTGGCGAGAGTCTGAGTAAGATCAGAATTTAGCGTTTTTTGAGCGGTTTCGAAGGCAGAACCGATCGAATCACCAAAGCCCAACACGATGTCGAACTCAGTGGTTCCGACGGTGTCCGGAATTTCCATCTCGGCAGTCAGCACTACGTTTCCGTTGCTCGCGCGTTCAAACGCTTGGTTGAGCTGAAAGTCATCG
Source organism: Bdellovibrio sp. ZAP7 (assembly GCA_945865865.1). GTDB lineage: Bacteria > Bdellovibrionota > UBA1018 > UBA1018 > UBA1018 > CAMBEX01. The sequence continues at coordinate 24,544 of CAMBEX010000011.1, read as the reverse complement.
CTCAAGTCTTGGTATCCATCAAACGGGCCCGAAAAGGCAGCCGAGGCCGTGCGAAGTGGAAGTGAAAACACGACGGCTTGAGCCTGTTCTCCCTGCCACGCAAAGAGTCCAGCGCCCGGCGCCGAAATTCCGCCATTTTCGACACTCACCACTGCGCTATCGCCCAACGGGCTATTTTCAACAGCGGGGTTATGGAGGAGAAAAAACTTCAGGCCTGAAGCGTAGCGTGAAATGCGCACGCGCTGGATTACGCAGTTGCGATCTGGGTCCGAAAAAATCGTCTTTTCGATGGTAAAGCGGTTTTTGGGGTCGCGATTGACGACATGAAACGCCGGTACTCCGCTTGCGAGCCAAGTTACGGAGCTTTGAGTGGATTTGCGCTCCTCAGAGAAAAAAGTTTTGCCATCAGTAATGAGAAACTGACTGTCACGAATCTGAGGCGTGTCGATGGTGGGCCAAAAAACTTCGGTCAAAACACCTTGGCTTGCAGTGAACCAAGTTTTTGAAATCGGGGCGGTTGCAGAAAATTCCGAAAACTTGTTTTTGGAATCGTAGGATTCAAACGCGGTACCGACAAACTGCTTGTTTCCAGAACTCCAGCGGCCTGGAAGCATTCCCTGGCGGGGAGCTTCGCCCTTGGGAGAGACGCTCTCTGGATACGGGCGCTGCGGGGGTTTTGCTGCCGTTCCTACATTCGAGCGCCAGTGAATTTCAGCGTTCGCAGAATGACTGAAGGCCACTGAAACGGAAATCGCCAAGCCTAGGCCCAGCGCGCCGTAATAAAAGTGTCTGGTGAATTTTCCACACTGCTGCAACAGAGTCCGCATCTGCCCCATGAAGTTCCCCTTGTGATTGAGTGCGGGACGGAACCTAGTGGCAGGCAGTGGAATAGTCAATTATTTTGGCCGCTTGCCGTCATTATTGGGGCGGGCTGTGAATTCAAAGACTTACGGCTTTATCTCGACCCTAGTTCCAGCTGCAAACCATGTTCTGAGATTCGTGCGTGCATTGGCCAAAGACATCAAAGCGCTGGCAAGAAGTCGTGGTGGCGCAGTCGTTTTTAATCTCGCAGTGAGTGGCGTAAGTGCAGTCGCCGTGAACATCAAAGTGCTGGCAACGGTTTTCGCAATAAAGTGGGGGCTTGGGAGCCGGTGGAAAAGGATTTCCGGGCTGGGGTGGACATTGGTTGAGTCGGCAGCCGGTGCGGCTTCCTTCAAAACGACAAACTCCAAAGGCATCAAACTTCTCGCAGTTATAAGACGTGATGCAGTCGCCCTGCATTTCGCAGCGACTTTGGTAAAGGCATTCGCCATGTGCATTGAATCTCTTGCACTCCGCAGCGCAGGAAACAAAGTCGGCCTGAGCGGAATGGATGAAGAGGATTCCGAATACCAACGCGAGGGTCAGATTTTTCATACCCATCGGCTAACATGACGATCGATTTAAACCCAATCGTAATTAAAGCTGATGCTGACTCGCTCTTTTTCGGAACGATTGGCCGGGACTTCGTGCTTCAGCCAACTCTCAAAAAGGACTGCGTCACCAGGCTTGGGCTGAATCTCAGTAAAGCGGCGATTTTCCAGGCGAGCTGGCGTTCTTCTTGGGGGGCTTGCCATCATCATGGGAAGCCTCGGATCTTCAAATTTAATGGCGCCGCTGCCCTTGGGCGTTTGGACGTAATAGGTGCCGCTGAGAGTCGAGAGCGGGTGGAGATGGGATCCGTGGTGACTGCCCTTGCCCATAATGTTGATCCAGCAGGAACTCATCTGGAGCCGTTTTTTACCGAGATCCATTTCGTGAGTCTTTGCAAATTGAGCGGCGAGGCGATCAAGGCCGTTTTTGAGGCGCGCAAACGTGGGGCTTCTGTCCGGAAGATCGCACAGCGAACCATACGAGGTGTACCCGCCAAAATAGTTCTTATCGCTCCATCGCTGCCCCTGCTCATCGAGTTCGCGAAAGGCAAAACACTCGCGCAGGAGTTGCGCATTGAGTTCAGTGATTTTTCGATCTGGGATCCGAGTTGCCAGCACAAACGTCGGAAAAAGCACGAGCGGTTTTTTGGCCATGATCGGGCGAGTATCACTTAGGTTCAGGTTTGAATAGATTGAAGGTGGCCTCGCTTATTGAGTCGTCTGGCACTTCAGTGTAGCAAGTTTGAAGTCATGATGAGTCGGGCAAAGATTCGCGAAAAACAGTCGGAGGAGCTCGTTCGTGCTGAGCAGCGCGCGAGCGACTTTTATCGCGCGCACCCTCAGTACTCTCATTCGCAGTGGGACGTCGCATGGGTTGAAGGCGATGAGGGCGCGTGGTTTTCGGTGATGCCTCGCGCGCGTAAGCGATGGGAATGTGATTCGGCCGTGGTGCGCCTGATTCAGGGTGTTTACGAGTCTACCCCGCACGAAGCGCGCCGCATTTTGCGACACCGCATTTTTACGACCGCACCTCTGACTGAGATGTGCCGAGGAATGGTTCGAGTTGCCGCAAAAACAGTGACTGGCGACGTGAGGCCTTGTGGTGAGTCGAGTGATCCGATCCACTGGCGTGAGTTGCCGGCTCCCGCAGTCTCGAGTGCCGAAGTCGGCGATAAAACCCACGAAAAATCATTCCTGATTCTAAGTTCGCCCGCTCAAGCCATGAGCCACGCCGAAAAACTGGCCTCAGAAATTCAGCGAGGTTCCGGCCCCGATTACCTGCAAGATCGAGCGGTGGGAGCGGTGCTCGTGGATGCGGATGGGCGAGTGCTGGCCCAGGCCGCAAATTCTAATTCAAGCAACAAAACGCTCCATGCGGAAGTGAAGCTCGTGCAGGCATTTATTCGCAAGCACGGCGGAGCCATTCCAGATGGAGCTCGGATCTTCACAACGCTCAAACCCTGTAAGATGTGCGCGGGAATGATCTGGAATTGCGCCGAAAACACCTCGCAAATCCGAGTTTTCTATCGAGACTTCGATCCGGGATCCTTGGGTCGAGTGACGATCCTGAATGCTGAAAGTCCCGAGCGCAAACGCGCCGAAATTGTGAGCATGGCCGAGTCCTGTCCAGAGGGCGAACTCGAAGAACAGTTTCTGGCGGCCAACCCCGGAGACAAAAAACCATGACCCTCACGCACCTGCGAGAAAAACTTCGCGTTCAAGCTAGCCCCGCGAGAGCGGTCGCGACGCAAAGGTTTTTCAAAACAGGCCCGGGGCAGTATGGCGAAGGCGACCAGTTCCTAGGCGTGAGCGTGCCGAAGATTCGGGCGCTGGTGCGCGAAACCGATGACTTGAGCGAAAAGGACTGCCTGAGCCTCCTTCATTCCAAGTGGCACGAAGAACGGATGCTGGCTCTTTATATCTGGGTTCGCAGGTTTGAGAGGGCCAAGAAAGACGAAGCCCTACGCCGCCGAATCGTTCGCGCGTATCTGGCAAATACCCGCTGGATTAATAACTGGGACCTCGTGGACACGAGTGCTCCGCAAATCCTGGGTACCTGGCTCTTGACTCATGACCGTAAAGTTCTGCAGCGCCTGGCGTCCTCCAAGAGCTTGTGGGATCAGCGCATCGCCGTGGTTTCGACCCAAGCGCTGATCCGGGAGGGTGAGTTTCGAGAGACCCTCGAGCTGTCCCGGCGCTTTCTAAACCACCCGCATGACCTCATCCACAAGGCCTGCGGCTGGATGCTTCGTGAAATCGGAAAGCGCGATCTTGCCCGTCTCAGGCAGTTTTTGGACCGGCATGCTGCAAAGATGCCCCGCACGATGCTTCGTTACGCCATTGAAAAACTCGGGGCACGGGAGCGGCGCTCCTACCTCTCGTCCGGGGGGATTCCAAGACCCCGTTAACCCCCTAGAATTTTAATGGACAGACGTCCGCTGATCGGAGAATCAGGGGTAACTGAATTCCAATTTTCTTAAGGGAGAACTGACCATGAAGTTTATGAATTTTGCTCGAGTCGTTCTAGCGTTTGCCGCGGTGACTGGCCTGAGTGCCTGTGGAAAAACTCTCGGCCCTTATTCCGTGGAACTCAATCCCACGCAAAATTTTGATCTCGAAAGCATTGAAGGAAAGACGCTTCATCTCGAAGTCGGCAAGCCTGTTCAGGCCACCGCGACTTTCTTGGGACGCAAAAGCCTGATCACGATGGTGGTCGGTGCTGACACCGTCCACTTCAAGGGCGCCAAGTTCGACAAAAACTCCGGACAAATCGTGGTCAAGGCCGAAAAATCCGGCCAGGGCGTCGGAATCGTGGTCTCGCAAGCCATTGTTTGCAACCCTAACTGCGAAGTCATCGAAACCACTGAATCCGAAGAGCGTTGCACCTATTACACTCAGCAGCGCCGCACTCGCTGCTACTACGCCGGAAATCGGGTCGAATGTTATGACGAGTTTGAGTCGATTCCTCACCGCGGAATGCAGTGGGTAGAAAAGAAGACGACGACCAAAGAATACTCTGTGAATGCGTCTTTCGCAGACGAAAGCCATCAGAGCTTGGCTCAGGCTTCGGGTAGCTATCAGGACATTCAAAAAGAATTTCAAACCCTAAGCTCCTGTCAGTAACGCGACAAACGTTTTGATTTTTCGGATCAGGCCGCATTCTCCACGAGGGATGCGGCCTTTTCTATTTTAGCGGGGGGTTCGTCTCCTTGAGAGAAGGCCCGCGAGAAGTCAGAAACCTCGTAAGAACCCCTTGCCTGGGTCGCGCCGCCCCGTTATATCTCCCGAACGTCCCCATCACGACGCGCCGATGTAGCTCAGTTGGTAGAGCAACGCTTTCGTAAAGCGTAGGTCGCCGGTTCGACTCCGGCCATCGGCTCCATTTTTAGCAAACGATCCACTTCGCGATACTTCATCATCCTCAATGCTCTTCCTGCGGCGTACTTTTATGTACGCCTTAGTCAGAAGCATCTCGGCTTCTTCGTCTCGCTTGCGTCTCCTTCGCTAAAAGTTATTGTCAGTGAGGGAGCTTTCAATGTCACAGTTACGAAAAGTTCAGGTCTGGATCTATCGCCACGCCGGCCCTCAGCTTGAGGTGCTCATTTTTAAAACTACCCCCAAGCGCGGCGACTTTTGGCAGCCTGTGACCGGATCGGTCGAGGCGGGTGAGAGTTATGAGCAGGCCGCGCAGCGTGAGGCTGTCGAAGAGTCGGGTTTAATTTTTGATTCACAACCGACCGCGATTGGATACGAATTCGAATTTACAGGTTTCAATGGAAATCTTGTCCACGAGGTCGTTTTTTCGGTGAGAGTCACGGGTGACGGAGCGGAAGTGAAGCTCGATCCGCATGAGCATGTCGAATATGAGTGGGTGAAGCCGAAAACCGCACAAATAAGTGTCAAGCACGAAAGCAATCGCGAGGCTTTAAAGGTTTTTTTAGAAAAAATTTCAGGCTCATAAAGTTTTTATGCGCGCGATAAAACGCGAGCGCAGTTAAAGAAAAAAATTTCTTCTGAGGCGATTGACTCTCACACGGTGTTCAAACATATTGCGCGACATTCAACAGGTGCAGACCCCGTGAACGGGAAAATTTAGAAGCCCGGCCAAGTGCCAATTTCAAATACAAAAAATCATAGTCAAGAAGGGAAGTAGTCGAATGAACAAGGCTCAGTTGATCGAAGCTGTTGCGAAAGCCACCCAAGTCACCAAGGTGGATGCTGAAGAAGTGCTGAATGCAGCTCTCGATACGATCAAAAAGAGTGTAAAAAAAGGCGAAGACGTGACCCTCGTGGGTTTCGGTACCTTCACCAAGGCTAAGCGCATGGCGCGCAGTGGCCGCAATCCTCAGACGGGCAAAGAAATCATGATTCCTGCCATGACGGTTCCTAAGTTCCGTCCTGGAAGCGAATTCAAAGAAGCCATCAAGTAAAGCGATCGTACAAAAAATTATGAAAACGGCTCAGGAGAAATCCCGGGCCGTTTTTTTTGGTTTTGGTGAGAGTCTCGGATCAGGGTGTCAGGCACTCGCGATCGCGTTCACCGATTTTTTCAATGAGCCACGCGGGTGCCCCGAGTCGGGCGTTTTGAATCAGGCGATCAAACTCGGCGGCAAAAGCACGGGCGATAGCGCTGTCTTCAATGATCATGAAAGTCTCGTCATTGGTGTTATTGGCTGCCGCTGACCAGTTGTGTGATCCAAAAAGCACGCGCGAATCGTCGAGCACCGCAAATTTGTGATGAAGTCGGTCTCCGTCGGGCAAGCGTGCGGTCCCGGCGTCTGTGATGGGCTGTGTCCAGGGGAAGTTGCCTTTTTCGTGGCGACATTTCTCGTCCCGGAGCGAGAGCCCGAGCAAATCCAAAAGCTCACTGTAGTTCCTGTAGGCAAAGTCGGGCTCGATCAGAGCGCGAACGCGCGCACCTTGCGTTTGGGCTGTCTGTAGGGCGTCTGCGATTTGCTGCTCTGAAAAAACAAAGAGCGCCAGATCGGCCGAGACTCGCGCACGCGCGGCGGTCTCGGCGATGAGCCCATTGACACTTTGATCCCACGGTTTGGTTTTAGAGGTGGGTGAGAACTGAATGGTCACCGGCGTGCTTCCGTCATTCCCAGGGAGGCTCACCCCTTGGCGCCCGCGGAGGGATTTTTTTAGCCCAAATTTCCGAGACCACAGCTCCGAGAACTCGCGACCAAAGATTCTTGAAACCTCAACGCTGTCGAATCTCAAAAGCGCGTTTGGATTTCCGAGGCTTTGAGGAACTCCCCAGTCGCCATGTATGTCACTCAAGGTAAAGTTGGCGGAGGTCACCACGGTCGTCGATCCGTCGATGACCAAGAACTTGTGGTGCATCAGTCCACTGCCCTTGGAGCCGTCAAAGGTGTCATCGATAATCGCAACGCCTGCTGACTTTAAAATGATCAGTGAGTCGCGCGCGGCGGTTTCGGACGGACTCAAGGTGCCATCACCATCCGTATCGACAAACTTTTTGAAACTCTCGTAACGAGAACGCTGGTGATCATCGAGTTTAGCGACCTGATCGGCAGTGAGCGTGCTGAGGGGCTGGCTGTACTCGTTTTCTAAAACGATCCGGACTTGAACTCCTGCGAGGTGCTTTCGTGCAAGAGCTTGAGCGACGAGGGGAAGTTGAATCTCCTGGACAGCAAGATCAATAGATTTCTGAGCGGAGTTGATCGCGCTCAAGAGGATTGCCTCGAGATCCTCACCTGCGCGTTCGATTTGCCGGTACGGGTCTTGGTATCTTGAAGTCGGCGTGTGATTGAAGTGCGCGCTGACGGGGTCCTTTTTGTTTGCCTGGGCCGTGGAGATCGTCGCGCAAGCGGTCAGCGGTAGGGCGAGAGCAGTCGTCCAAAAAAGCGCTCCGGTAAAACCGTAAAATGCCTGGCGTAAGACCGAGGTCACGGCTAAACGAGCGACTAAATTTTGCACCATGCCTTGATGTTAGCGAGATGGGTGCCAAATTCTATCGTCATGATCTTGTCACCCTTGGCGCGAAACCGTCGCGCGTTGCGCAGATCATTGCCGGACAGTACATAAGCGATATTTAAAGGCACTGACGAATTGCGGTGTGCCAGGTGAAGTGATTTGACGCTGGGCGAACGCACCGCCTACCATGAGAGGCTATGAAATTAGCTTCGGCCTCAGGGCTTGCGGGCACAATAACCGCCATGGCAGCGCTCATGGTTCAAATCGGTTGCACTTCCATGAAGGAGCGCGGCTCTCAGGCGATGGAGGCGGGCAATTACGAACAAGCTGTTACATTTTACGAGCAGTCGGTGGCGCGCGATCCAGGAGACGCCGAGGCCGTCGCGGGGCTTCGAAGGTCCCGCGAGCAGGTGTTGAGTCAGCGCCTCATACAGGTGCGAAACGCACGCTTGGCCGGAAATCTCGATGCAGCCGTGAGCTCGCTCATTGGAGTTTTTGAGACTCAAAAGAAATGGGAGATGACTCCAGGTGGCGGCGTCGCATTCACGCAGCAAGAGGAGCGTGAGATGCTTCAGCCGCATCTCGCTGCCAAGGTTGAGAGCGATCTTAAGGGCGGCTTTCCGCTTCGCGCGCAATCCACTCTTAAAGCTTACTCGGCAGTCTTTGATCCCGTGGGAGCTGCGCGAATTCAGGCCAGGGTTCAGCAAAGCGGTAAGGGGAGTTGCGAGACTCTCAGAAAAGAACTGATTGCGGGTAAGCCCTATTTCTCGCATTGGGTCGCCAACTACTGTCGTTTTTGGGGCGACACTGCAAAACTGGGTGATGCGGCAAAAGGCGCGTTGAGTGACGGACTTTTTGGAAAAATGCAGCTCACCGTTCACGCTGAAGCGCTGAGTCCCGAAGTCCACGGGGCCGTGAATGAAGCATTGTCCAAAGCGTTTCGAAATTCTCCCTGGTATGATCCCAGTGGAAAACATGTGGCCACCGCATCGGTGACGGGCTCATCGAAAATTGAAAAGTCCAGGGATGGGATCATCTTAGAGCAGCCCTATCAGGAGAATGAATCTTACATTGAAAACGCTGTCGTAAAAAAGACGCGCCAAGTGGAATATTTTGAGCCGGTGCGAACTACGGATCCCGCGACCGGTCAGATTTCTGAAAAGCTCGAGCGGCGGAATCGTCCTGAGGTCTACGAAACCGTCGAGCCTCAAACGCGCAAGCGCCCCGTCTCTCGAACGTACCGCTACCCTGCATTTCGTGTGCGCCAGCACCTGAGTCTACACTTGTCCGCGCAATTTGATCTTGAAGGCAAGCCTGTTGAAGCTCTATTGACTGACAGTCATGAGGCGGAGGCCATTGAGCACGACGAAAATCAGCCTAAATATGGCCTCAAGCCTAAACGCGCAGATCTTATGGATGCTTCGCGCTGGTCTCGCGAAAGAGTCGAGCAGTTTGCCGCGAGCTTCAAAAATAAAGTCACCGAACTTTGGGTAACCGACTACTGCCGTGACAGCGGCGATGCGGGCACTCTCGCTCACAGCGGAAATCAAGTCGAGCTTTGCATGCGAGCGCGCGTGGAACCCGCTCCTGGGTTTGCCGAGGCTTGGTACCAAAAGATCTTGGGCCTTCCGTACCGCGAGGCGCGCGCCCTTCTCGATGTGGGGATGTGAGGAACCATGATGCGCATCTTGATTAAATACGCAGTGACCTCTGCTTTGATTGTAGCGATCTCCGAAGCCGCTAAGCGATCGAGTTGGTTAGCAGCGATTTTGGCCTCGCTCCCGCTGACGTCGATCTTGGCACTCTGTTGGCTCTACTGGGATACGGGCAGCACCGAAAAAGTAGCGGAACTCTCGACCGGTATTTTGTGGGCCGTGTTTCCATCGCTCCTGTTTTTTGTCGCGCTCCCGTTTTTGCTTAAGTCCGGAATGCATTTTGGTTGGGCGATGCTTCTGGCTTGCGCGACGATGTCAGGCGCGTACGGCGTATTTACCTGGGTGACGCGGTAAAAAAGCTCCGGCGGTCCGGACGTGATCGCCTGCAGAGCGACCTACATCCTGAATACGCCAAAATCAGTATCGAGAATCGGCGCGTTCATCGTCGTAGCCAGCGCTCGCGAGAGTACCTCGCGCGTATTCCAAGGCGCGATGATCCCGTCATCCCAGAGGCGCGCACTCGAAAAATATGGGCTTCCTTCGCGCTCATATTGTTCACGGATCGGGTCTTGAATCGCCGCTATCTCGCTCGTTGAAAGATTTTTACCTTTGGCTTGGAGTTGGTCGATCTTAACTTGAGAAAGAACTCCCGCCGCTTGTTCGCCACCCATGACTGAGATGCGCGCGTTGGGCCACATCCACAAAAAACGCGGTTGATAGGCGCGCCCGCACATTCCGTAATTTCCGGCGCCAAAGCTTCCGCCCACGACCACCGTGAGCTTGGGCACGCGCGCGTTTGAAACGGCAGTCACCATCTTGGCTCCGTCTTTTGCGATTCCGCCCGACTCGTATTTTCGCCCCACCATAAAGCCCGTGATGTTTTGCAAAAAGACGAGCGGGATTTTTCTCTGGGCGCAGAGCTCGATGAAGTGCGCGGCCTTGAGGGCGCTTTCGCTAAAAAGAATTCCGTTATTTCCGACGATTCCCACGGGGTAACCCCAGATATGGGCAAATCCGCAAACGAGTGTGGTTCCGTAGAGTGCCTTGAACTCGTGAAAGCGAGAGCCATCCACCGTGCGTGCAATGACTTCACGAATGTCAAAAGGGGTGCGCAGATCGGTGGGAATAATTCCAGCCAGTTCCGATGGATCATAAAGAGGATCTTCGGGGGTCAGTCGTTCGATTGAAGTGGGCGCACGACGATTGAGGTTGGCCAAAATATCGCGGCAAATCTCAAGCGCGTGTTCGTCGTTTTCAGCAAGATGGTCGGTGACTCCTGAGGTTCGCGAATGAACATCTCCGCCGCCGAGTTCTTCGGCGGTGACGATTTCTCCGGTGGCTGCTTTGACCAGCGGTGGTCCACCTAAAAAAATCGTGCCCTGTCCTTTGACGATGATCGACTCATCGGACATCGCGGGAACATAAGCACCGCCTGCGGTGCATGAGCCCATGACGACGGCGATTTGCGGAATTCCAGCGGCTGACATCTGAGCCTGATTGTAAAAAATTCGTCCAAAGTGATCGCGATCCGGAAAAACTTCTGCCTGCATCGGCAAAAACGCTCCGCCAGAATCCACGAGATAAACGCAGGGGAGATGGTTTTCGCGGGCGATCTCCTGCGCGCGAAGATGTTTTTTCACGGTCATCGGAAAATAAGTTCCGCCTTTGACGGTCGCGTCGTTGGCCACCACCATGACTTCGCGTCCATGCACAACTCCTACGCCGGTGACGATTCCTGCGCCCGGAGCCGAGCCTTCGTACATGTCCCAGGCCGCAAGCGGAGAGAGTTCTAAAAAAGAAGTTCCAGGATCAATGAGTTTTGCAATCCGGTCGCGCGCGAGAAGTTTTCCGCGTCCCAAATGGCGTTCACAAGCTTCGGTGCCCCCACCGGCGCGTGCTTGAGTGATGCGGGTTTCAAGGTCCCGGACCAGCCCCTGATGATAACTCGCGTTGGATTTAAACTCGTCGGTGCTGGTGTGAACGTGCGATTTCAGTTGGGACATGCTTCATTTTGTCCCTCAGATCCAGCATGCGGGCAAGCCTTACTTGCCCTTGGTGAGTGCCGTTGACGGAAGAGCCGAAAGAATTTTTGCGCTCTTGGGCGCGCGTCCCGAGACCCTAGGCATGATGAAGTCGTAAATGAAATTGGGGAGCAATCGGTTGAATCGCGCCAAGAACGAGATCAAAAACGGGTAGTGGTACTGAGATCGTCCTGCGGCAATTGCGCGGAGGATTCGGTTTGAAGAATCACGCGGTCCCACCTTGAAGGGCATTTTGAATTCGTCATGTTCGGCCATGGGTGTGGCTACGAATCCTGGGTGAATCGAGGTCACATAAATTCCGTGAGGCTTAAGATCAATCCGCAGGCTTTCGAGCCAGGTCATTTGCGCCGCTTTCGAGGCGCTGTAAGACGCGGCAAAAGGCAGTCCTCGAAGCGCAGCGAGGCTTGAGATTCCCACTAGATTTCCAGATTTTCGCGCCATCATCGAAGGGATCAGTGGGGCAAGGGTGTTGACCGTGCCCGTGTAATTAACGGCCATGACTTTGGCGTCAATCTCCTGCGAGAAAATAGGGGCCGGATTGATTCCGCCGACTCCCGCGCAGGCGATGGCGACATCGACGTGACCCCACTTCGACAGCACTTCAGAAATAATCGCGGACATTCTCTCAGGATCCCTGATGTCAGCCACGAAGGTGAGGGTTTGGGGTGAGCACTGGGCCTGAACCTCAACCAATATCCCGGGCTGTAGGTCGATGAGTGCGAGTTTTGCGCCGTTTTGGGCAAGCACCAGCGCGAGGTCTTTTCCGATTCCAGAAGCCGCACCCGTGATCAGGACGTTTTTTCCCTGGTACCAATCGTGTTTCATGCGGAGTCCTCTGAATTATTTTTTCCGAGCGTTCCAAACAGCCAATCACAGAGAGGGAGGGTCACGTTGAAGTTCTTACGGGTCATGCGTTCGGGGGCGTGGTGAAGGGTGTGGTGTGCCCGAGAAAATTCCATCACCCGCGAAAGCGGATCTTTTTTACCACGGTAGGGCTGTCCGGGCCGGTGGTGTGAAAAATGAAAAACCTCGTACATCAGAAAGTACAGGGCCCCAAAACTTGTAAAGAGTGCCGCGATATTCCGCGATAAAAACGGCGTGAGCAGCCATTTTCCGGCGCACTCAAAAATTAACAGCGCCAAAAGTGGCGCCCAGACTGGAAAAAACACTGTGTGAAAGTCACGTGGGCTCTCGTACGAGGGAAACTCGGGCGTAAAAAACCGATGATGCTCGAGGGTGTGAATTTTGAAAATCATTCCAGCCCCCGGGAGCGTGCGATGCAAAGGAATCCGGTGCATCCAGTATTCGAGAAGGTTTCCGAATAAGAACACTGCGGGGATGGTCAGCCATTCCAGGGACGTCATATGTCGAACCCTGAGTGTCGAAAGCACGGCGGCCCCGACAAGGGTTGTTGCGGCAAACGCGCCGTGAACGACGCCGGAGTACGCGCCTGGGATCACCTCTCGCCGGTAAAGCTCCCGAAATTCGCCGACCGATTTGGGTTTGCCTGGGGTTGGGGCCATGGGCTTGAGTTTAGCACGAGGGTTCTGCCCGAATTTACCCGGAAATTGTGAAATTTTTGGCGCCCTCATCGCCCGGCGATCGTCTCGAATACCTGCCCGCCGTGCTTGCCTAACGATTGGGGAACGGATACCTTTTTGCCCCATGGCTCAATCTTATCAGACGCTTAAAGTCACCCTGGATTCGCGCGGGGTACTGACAGTCGCAGTGAATCGTCCTGAAGTTCGAAACGCATTTAACGAAGTCATGATCGAGGAGCTCACTCACGTTTTCAAAGATGAAGTGGGCGCTGCTCAAGTTCGCGTGGTGGTGCTCCGCGGAGAAGGGCCTCTTTTTTGCGCAGGCGGCGATCTCAATTGGATGAAGCGCTCGATTGCTCTCGATTACGCCACCAATCTTGCCGAAACCAATAAGCTCACACGGATGTTCGCACTCATGAATGAGTGCCCCAAGCCTTTGATTGGCGCAGTTCATGGCGCTGCGATTGGCGGTGGCGTAGGACTTGTGAGCGTTTGTGATATTTTGGTGGCCACGCAAGACACGCAGTTCAGCTTGAGTGAAGTGCGGTTGGGGATTGTGCCGGCTTGTATTGGCCCCTTTGTGGTCGCCAAAATTGGCGCCTCTCATGCGCGTGGACTTTTTATCAGTGCGGAACGCTTTGGGGCGCAAAAGGCTTATGAGATCGGATTGGTTCACCAAGTGGTCGCCGATCAGAAAGCACTGAGCGCCGAGGTTGAGCGCATCTTAGAAAATATGTTGCAGTGCGGACCCAACGCGATGGCAACCGCTAAGCGTTTGGTTTTGGATCTTTCGTGGCCCGAGCGCCGTGCCGAGCATCCAGATTGCTTGGAGTATGTTTCAAAGACTCTTGCGGATCTTCGGATCACTCCAGAAGGACAAGAGGGAATTCAGGCCTTTTTGGAAAAGAGAAAACCCTCATGGCTGGGTAAGGCGTAGAAATGAAAGTCCTCGTCGCCAATCGCTCCGAAATCGCGTGCCGAGTTTTTCAGACCTGTCGCGAGATGGGGCTCAAGACTGTTGGAATTGTCGCGCCCGGTGACGAAGAGGCGCGGCATGTCACCTACGCCGACGAAGTCTATGAGGTGGAGAGTTACCTTTCTGTTCCGGCCGTGGTCGCGGCTGCGCAAAAAGCCGGCGCGCGCTTGATTCATCCTGGCTATGGGTTTTTGTCGGAGCGCTCTGAGTTTGCGGACGCCGTTGAAAAGTCCGGGATGATTTTTGTAGGCCCTAAAGCCGAGACGATGCGGCTTTTAGGTGAAAAAATAGCGGCTAAAGAACTGGCTGCCAAACATGGAGTCCCGACCCTTCCTTGGGCAAAAGTTTCACAGGGTGGCGATCTCAAGGCCGCTGCAAACTCCGTTGGATTTCCACTTTTGCTCAAGGCATCTGCCGGCGGGGGCGGTAAAGGCATGCGTCGGGTGGATCGCCCCGAAGAGCTCGATGCCGCAGCCGAAAGCGCAAGCGCCGAGGCGCGCGCGGCATTTGGGGATGGCACTTTGTTTTTAGAGAGATTGATCGAAAGACCTCGCCATATTGAAGTTCAGGTTTTCGGAGATGGCCAAGGACACGGCATTCACCTGCACGAGCGCGAATGTTCGCTGCAACGTCGGCATCAAAAAGTTTGGGAAGAAGCGACAGCTCCGCATCTTTCTCAAGAGACGCGTGCTGGGCTTTTTGATTCGGCACTTAAACTCGTGCGCGCTGTAAATTACCGAAGTGCTGGCACAGTAGAGTTCCTCGTTGATTCTGAGGGAAAACACTATTTTCTCGAGATGAACACTCGGCTTCAAGTCGAGCATCCAGTGACTGAGCTCGTGACGGGAGTAGATCTCGTATGGGCGCAGCTTGCCCAGGCTCAAGCTCCTCGCGATGTGATCCTGCGTGACACTCCGGCGGCACGCGGTCACGCAATCGAAGTTCGCATTTACGCCGAGGATCCTTCGCAGGGATATATTCCGACCCCCGGAAGAGTCGAGCGCCTTCGCTGGCCCACGGGAGCCGGGATCCGGGTTGAAAGCGGAATCGAAGAAGGCCAAACGGTCGGCACTCAGTTTGATTCGATGCTCGCAAAACTGGTGGTCCATGCCCACAACCGTGAACACTCACTGGCGAGGCTTCGTTTTGCGCTCGATGAGACCGTGATTCATGGTTTGGGCACCAATCTTTCTTTTCTGTCGGCGCTTGCTCATGACCCTGCCGTGCTTGAAGGCAAAGTACACACGGGCTATTTAACGGATGCGTTTTCTAATTTTGTCCCCGTTCCGGACTCAGACTCGCTCTCGATCCTCGCGCAAGCCCGCGCGGCTGGGCTGGGCCGTAGAGCTGTTGCCGCGCCCCTTGCGGGCAGCAGCGTGTTTGCTTCACCCTGGGATCTAAACGGGGGTTCAAAATGAGTGATGAACTCAAGGTTTCCGGAAAGCGCGTCGCATTACCGGAAACGTCTGCGCAGTGGAAGCTCACCTCACGTCCGGGCGGATGGATGCTCGCTGAGCGTATCGTCCAAGGGGTGGCGGAGCGAAAAAGACTGGCGCTCACTGAAGTAAAAAATTTTCTGAGCGCAACGATTGCCGGGCATGCTTGGCATGGTGAGTTGATTCGAAAAACGCACGGGCACGGAGCTTCGCAGGGTGGCGGTGACTCGGATTTGGTGGCTCAATTTCCAGGAAAAGTGCGAAAGATTTTGGTCATCGATGGCGCGCAAGTTCAAGAGGGTGATCGCTTGCTTTTGGTGGAAGCCATGAAGATGGAATTTGCAATCAAGGCTCCCGGCGCGGGCACGATCACGCGTGTGCTGGTGAAAGAAGGCCAGCAGCTCACCCCGGGTGACAGATTTGTGGATTTTCAATCGAGCGAGGCAAGCGAGTAACGCGCATGTCTTTTTCTGGCAAAATTTCTAGGCAAGTCACGGTTTTTGAAGTGGGTCCTCGCGACGGTCTTCAAAACGAAACTAGGCCCGTGGCGCTTGCCGATAAACTCGCCTTTGTTCGCGGGCTGGTAGAATCAGGTGTCCGCGAAATTGAACTCGGCTCTTTTGTACGTGCGGACCGTGTACCGCAGATGAGCGATACTGATGCGATCTACGAAAAGATCGCGGGCCACGAAATTGAGATGGGTAAGACTCGGTCGTGGAGTTTGGTGCCTAACCAAAAGGGGCTTGAGCGCGCCATTCAGGTCGGTGCAAAAAACATTGCCGTATTCACCGCCGCAAGCGACACGTTTAACCTCAAAAATACCGGAATGACCATCGAGCACTCTTTTGTCGAGATTGCTGGCTTAGTTAAGCAGGCCAAGCGCGCCGGCATGAAGGTGCGCGGTTACGTTTCAACTGCGTTTGGGTGTCCCTTTGAAGGCGCGATTCCGGCCAAAAAAGCTCTTAAAGTGATGGAGCGACTTGCCAAGCTCGGAGTCGCGCAGGTTTCGCTCGGCGATACTTTGGGAGTGGCTACGCCCAAGGAGATCGATGACCTCGTGCGCCCCGCGCTCCGGTTTTTTGGTGCAGCGGGTGCAAAAAAACTGGCCGTTCATCTCCATGACACTCGCGGCACCGCGCTTGCCAATGCTCTGAGATCGCTTGAACACGGAGTCACGACGATTGACAGTTCTGCCGGAGGATTGGGCGGTTGTCCTTTTGCGCCAGGTGCTACTGGAAATCTCGCTACCGAAGATCTCGTCTATATGCTCCACGGCATGGGTGTTCGCACGGGAGTTGATCTTGAAAAACTTTGCCAGACCAGTCTCGCGCTCGCTCAAAAGATGGGACGACCGCTCGCGAGCCGCTATCTGATGGCTTTTGCCGCGACCTGCACCCCCGCTCATCAAAAGTAACGAGCCGCAAAGAGCGTTCATTGGAACGTTAATCGCAATGATATCACCACGATCGCTTGTGGGCATACTTTGAACCGCCCATGTGACCGCGGAGACGTTCTCTATGGAAGGTAACAGCTTGAAGCAGCTTCGAGATTTTTTGATGAGCAGACGCGACCGTTTGGGTGAGGGAGTTCAGGTTCGCGAGCGCGAGATCGACTTGCTGGAGTCGGGTGAGGCGCGAGTGGAAATCGTGGACATCGCGCAGACTCTCGAGCAGATGGGTCGCAACACTGCGCTTGCGGAGCAGGAGCGGAGGGAGTTGGTGGCTATCGAACACGCGCTCAGTAAAATCGCCGTCGGAACTTTTGGATTCTGTGAAGAGTGCGAGGACGAAATCCCCCATAAGAGATTGCTCGCAGTGCCGGAGACCAAGTTCTGTGCCCGTTGCCAAAGCATTGCGGAACGCGCTGAGTCCCGGATGCGGGGCGCGGCTGGTGCTGTCGCACGCTAACCCAGCAGCCAACCCCTCTAAGACTGCTTTTCAGTTTTCTTGACCTTGTCGACCAGTGCTCGCGAAGCGTAGATCCAAGCAATGGATCCCAGGGATCGTGCGACCTGCTGCGCGGACGTGCCGAGCCACTTCAGGCGCCCGAGCCCCAGCGCATAGCCTAAAAACAAAGATCCCGCCCCGATCGCCAGTGCCGTTTCATTTGAAACAGGCCGTGCCGGTTTGAGGGATTTTGCAATGTGTTTAGAAAACACATGGGCTTGCTCGATCTGTTTTTGAACACGGCGCAGCCCCGGCTTGAGCGTGCTGCCTGTCGTTGACTGGACCGAAGGTGATTGAGCTTCTTCTGAAAAACGGCTTTTCTTAAAGGTTGGATCAAACATGACTCTCTACGGTTTCAACCTGCATGCCAGTGTGAGCAGTGGCACATCGATTGCTTCGCCCTCATTTAACGTGAAAGGAACTTGTTATGGGCGAAGGAGCAAAGCCATTTCGATCAGCCGCCGACATGCAATCTGAGGCTGACCGTACCGTCGAAAAGGTAAAACGTGACGTAGAAGAGTGGGTCGAGGGATTTAACCTCCAGGAAATTTCTTCGAAGGTGCAGGATTTCGGGAGAAAAAATCCAATCGCTCTTGCGCTTGCCGCATTGACGGTCGGCGTGGCGGCAGGAATCCTAGTTCGTAAAAAACTCTAATACCATCCTATGAAATCTCCGAAGTGGAGAGCATTTCGCTATCATCTGTTTTTGCTCCTGGCTTTGCTTGGAGCGCTCGCGCCGTGGTTCACTCCCCGTGAATTTCCTGTGCACCGTATTCCTTTTGATTTGCGAATGGAATCCGCCTTGCGCACCGTGGATTCGCTGCAGTCTCCGCCGGTGGAGCTTGCAGGCAGTGCCGTCGACACGGTTCCTCCTGATCCCTGTGTTTCCTCGCAAGAGGGTACGTAAGCTCATGAGTCAGCTAGGGGTAAGGTGGGAAGCCCCCGACTAAAGTCGTGAAAATTGCATTGCGCATTTTGCACGGATCCATTGTTTAAGAAATGATGCATAATGTTAAGTGACTGTAATTTAACGAACAATTGAAGGCATAGCGTTTGCGTTAAGGGTCTCACTTGGTTAATGACGGAGCGCCTCAAAAAGGCGTTAAGGGGACCTGAGTGCAGTACCTCGGTGCGATCCACAGAACTAAAAGATCCATTCGGCAAGCCAAGCCACGTTCTCGGGCATTGAGCTTACTGGGCCTCTTTGCCGCGCTTTTTTTACTCTGCATTGGATTTTCAAACCTGGAGCTTTTTAAAGCACCGTCGCGCTGGCGCCTGACGACAGACTTGATTGAAGGGGAGCTCTTAGACCTCCACCAGTCGATGAATGAACCTCGGCTGAATCCCGTCAAGTTCAGTCATTTTCCAGACGACTCGATTCAACTGGGGCGTTGGATAGCGGGTGAACTTCTGCGCGGGGAGTCTCCTAAAAAACTGAATCAAACGATCCAAAGCGGCTTTACTGGCGGCGGTTCAAGGTCTGAGCGAGTCGAGATTACTCTTAAGCGCTGGACTGAGACCCTGATGCACTGGGAATATTTTTCGACAGGTGTCGCGACAGGGACGGTGTCGCATGCTTCCATTTTGGAACAGGTGCGTAGGATCCATTACAAGGCCGTCGGCTTGCGTGAATCCAGCAGAGCTTTTGATAGTGTGCCGCTGCTGGTCTGGCAGGTCACTCTCTTGCGAAGTCTGTTAAACAAAAAACCTTCAAATTGGAATTTTTCTACGCGGGTTCATGCTGAGGAAATAAGGCATACGCCCGAACTGCTTTTGCATCTTGGGATAGCCATTCAAGAATTACGTGCGGTTCTGATTCTTCCAGATGGGGGAGGCACCCTTTTCACGCATTGTCATGAACAGTATCCGGGGAGCGTCTGGTCAGAGCGTGCTGAACTCTATATCAAAAGCGCGGCTTCTCACTTGGAGATCGGAGAAAACCGATCATGAAGGCCAATCGTGTCCAAGTCCCAACCTCGCGAGTCACTCTCCAAGCCAGGTTGAGTGTTCTTTTCGGGGCCCTCATTTTTGTCGGGATTTCTGGCAGTGCATTTCTGATCTCTTTTCAAGAAACCCGAGAACTCAAAGCGATTTCACAAATGGCTGCCCAGAACGAACTCTTGACGGGATCCATCCGGCTTCAAAACCTGTTTCGGGAAATCGAACTCAACCGTTCCAAAAATCATTTTTCTGAGGTGGAGCTATCGAAGTTTCGTGCGTTGCTGGCTCAGATTCGCGCGGGTGAGCACACTGTGGAGGGCCACGAGCTGTTGAGTGACGCGGAGACTCGATTTCAAAAATACCTCGAGTCTTCTGAGCGGGAACGCGGCATGTCGTTCGAGGCGCGTGAAGACGTACGCATCGCGATCTCGAGTTATTCTGCCAAAAGCGAGGCCGCGATTCTCAGATACACGGAGCAGTTGCGAGAGTCGGAGGTTCGATCCGCGAAAGTTTCGTTTATTTGGACAACGCTGTTCTCCCTCGGACTCCTGGGTATCGCTCTCAAGGCAATTCGTTTCGTAACTCAGCCATTGACCCGACTGGTTCAGTTTCTAGAGGGGCTTCAGTTTGAAGATGACCTGCCGATGAAGCTGCCGCATTTTCCAACAGAATCACCCGAAGTCGCTAAAGTGGCTAAAGCATTTGAACGTTTGTTTCAGCGCCTGGATGCTTATCGAAATCTCAACGTCCGCAGACTCCTCGCTGAAAAAGCTCGGGCGGACCTCATCGCCGCGTCGATTTCCGACGGGATCATACTGCTGAGAGGAGACGCTATTGTTTACCTCAATCCGGTTGCTGAGAGGATCTTGGGTGTGCGTGCGGGTGTTCCCTGGAAAGGCTTGCATTTAGAGGCAGTCGCCCAAATTGACGAAATCAAGGGAGAAGCTTCACTTGCAAGCGTCCGCGCATGTCGTGCGGTGATGGACTCACTCTCAAGAACCCTTCCAGTGGAGTACTTCCACCAGGAGTCTCAAAGAAAAACCTGTTTTCTCCTTCAGTCCCGGCCGGTGACGCCTGAACTTCTTGAAATATTTTCACTTCCAAATGAGAACCTGCACGAGGAGCTTGACGAACATCAGATGACAATCGTTGTCGCTCAGGATGTCACTCTCGTTCACGAGAGTCAGGAGGCCAAAGGCCACTTTATCGCCACCCTTGCGCATGAAGTAAAAACTCCGATTACTAGCCTGACCCTGGCTACCCGACTACTTCACAAAGGGGTTGAGCAGGTGCCCAATCTCAATCACCAGAAGTTGATCCGCACGTGCGCCGAAGATGTTGAGCGCCTGCGAGGACTCATGGACGATCTGCTTTCGGTGACGCGCTTCGATACTCTGACTCAACGCATGGATCTGAAGCGTGTGGACCTCCGCAAACTTTTGCGGCAATCCGTCCAGCAGTATCAGCGGGATGCGTTTGAGAAAAATATTGAACTGAATCTATCGGCGAGATCCACCCTTGAGATTGCCCAATACGACTTTAAGCTCGACGCCGCAAAGATGGCTTGGGCGGTCAGCAACCTTCTCGTGAATGCGATTCGCCATACTCCCGTCGGAGGCAAGGTTTCGGTCAGCTTGGAGATCACCACTGAAGAGGCATTGGTGAGCATCAAGGACAACGGGCCAGGGATTGACCGCACTCGGCAGGATCGAATCTTTGGAAAGTACAGTTCCAACTATGACTTGCGCGTCGCGCGATCGGGGGGACCAGGAGTGGGACTTGCGATTGCTCGCGAAATAGTAGTAGCCCATGGCGGCCGAATTTGGGTTTCAAGCGAAGTTGGAAGCGGCGCTGAATTTAGTTTTGCGCTGCCAGTACGCGCGGCGACTTCGGCTTTTAGAGTTTCAGACGATTTGCAGGGAGATTGGCATTTAAAGCAGAAATCAAAAAGGGGAGACAAGCATGGCAAGACTACTCGTAGTGGATGATGAAAAGAGTATCTGCAACACAATCGAGGTTGCAATGACCGAGGCCGGTCATCAAGTCGAACTCGCCGACAGCGGTGAGGTGGCGATCACGTTGATGCGTAAATGTCCGCCTGACATTCTGCTCACCGATCTTCGAATGGATGGAATGAGCGGGTTGGATTTGCTGGGCAAGGTCCGTGAGTATTTTCCGACAGTCACTCCGGTCATCATGACAGCCTACGGAACAATCGACACTGCGGTCTCAGCGATGAGATCGGGTGCCTATGATTATCTGGTCAAACCGTTCACTCCCGAGCAGCTCGAGCATCTAGTGGAGCGCATTGAGGAGTATCGAAGACTTCGTGATGAGAATTCTAAACTTCGAGATGCCGTGGATGTGCTCTCCGAGCCATCCGTGATCGTTACTTCCAACGGGCGAATGCAAAAAGTCATAGAGACCGCAAAGAAAGTAGCATCGACGGATGCGACGATTTTAATTACCGGTGAAAGCGGCACAGGAAAGACACTGCTTGCCAAAACGATTCACGACGCAAGCCCGAGGAGCAAGGGACCGTTCGCAGTGGTCAATTGCGCGACCCTGTCTGAGAATTTGTTAGAGTCCGAGTTGTTTGGACACGCCCGCGGATCTTTTACGGGCGCGGTCAAAGACAAGGTCGGAAGACTTCAGGTGGCTGATACGGGCACTGTCTTTCTGGATGAGATCGGGGAAATTTCTCCCCCGCTTCAGACCAAGCTCTTGCGGTTCTTGCAGGAGCGCGAGTTTGAGCGCGTCGGCGACACCAAAACGATTCGAGTGGATGTCCGCATCATCGCGGCAACTAATAAAGACCTTGAGCGCGAAGTGAAGATGGGTCGGTTTCGCGAGGATCTCTATTTTCGTCTCAACGTTATTGATTTGCATATGCCCTCACTGAGGCAGCGTACCGAGGATATCCTGTCGCTAGCCGACCAGCTTCTTGCACGATCGTTTTTAACGACTCATCGTGCCTCGCGTCCGCTCAGTGATCAGGCCAGAAAAGCGATCCTCTCGTATGGGTGGCCAGGAAATATCCGTGAGCTCAAAAACGCCTTGGAGCGTGCCGCAATTCTCTGCACGGGTGATCAGGTGACAGTCGAGGATCTTCCGGATCGTATTGCCGAATATCTCATGGCGACTTCGACTGCCGGTGTCGGTTCCACTTCGGGAACGGTATCGCCGGTGATTGGCCCGCTTTCCGGCCACTTCTCTGCGATGACGCCGTCGGACGTGAGTCTGGACGAACTTGAAAAACGCCACATTCAGTCGGTGCTTGCGACCGCCAGCACTCTCGAAGAGGCGGCAAGTATTTTGGGAATTAATCTCAGCACGCTGTGGCGTAAACGCAGACGCTATGGTCTCGAGTAAGACGAACGGGTTCGTGGTGGTGTTGAGCGAGACATGGCGAAAAGCACTGGGAAACTGAAGAAAAACCGCGTTATGAGTGCTGGCGGCTAATTAAATGGATTGTAAGCCGCTTGCCCCTGGCACCTGGGTTGCACAAAGGCGGTGGTCAGCCGGACCATCGCAGTTGATCCGGCACTGGATCAACCAATTGCAACTCTAAGGGGGCAAAATGTTTCGTTATCAATCTTGGGCAACAGTGTGCTGTGTAGCATCGATGCTGAGTGCATCCGCCGCGCTGGCGGGTGAACCAAAAAAGGGTGAGCCTGAACCACCGATCGCAAGGCCTGCAGTAGACGTCACGTGGGAGCAGTTCAAGCAGCAGTGTCAGGATCCCATGCGCGGAGACGTTCAGCGGGCTCCACAAGAAGTTCGCTTGGTCTGCACGGACCAGCTGACGAGCTGGGTGGCTTCGGCTCCGGGTGAAGTGGCTCTCAAGAGCAGCCGCAGTGTCTCCACGGCGGTGGTCTCGGATAAGTTCAAGGTCGCAGCCTCGGTGCGAGACGTTGAAGCGCTTCAGCGTCCAGGAACCTGCCATCGCTTCAAAGAAGTGGTGGAGACCTTTACCACTGAGTTTCCTGTAACCTGTGATGAACTCATCAACGGCAAACAGGAAGTTCAGGATCTTTGCCTAGGCAAGATCGATGATTCCAAGGAAAAAAATCCTAAGATCATCGACATTCAGGAAACCGGCAAATTTGTCGACACCTGCGCAGCAATTCAAAAGGGTGGCGACGGTCGTGAACCTGGTCCAAACGATCCTTCGCAGGGTGGAAACCAGGATCCAAGTCAGGGAGGCGGTTCCCGTCAAGGTCGCCGCTAATCGACGCTTGATTGAGTGAATTCAAGAGGGGGGATAACTTCGGTTTCCCCCCTTTTCTTTATTCGCTTCTGGAAAAAAGCGCGTTTGTACTGGCGCTCGGATTTCTTGACTAGGTTTCTTAAGGAAGGAAGACCTCATGAATTTCCTGACGGCCAAAATCAGTTTGTGCGTATGCTCTGCGATGGTGGTTGCGCTGCTTTCAGGCTGTGAACCCGTCCCAGAAGGGCACGAGAGTCAGGGATTCAGCATCTTGGTACCCAAGCGTGCACCCGAGTCGCTCACTGCTACAGAAACCTATGGGGCCTTGGTCGTTCGCGAGGGAGAGTTTGAGACTGAGGCTCTCAAGCGCCCGTGGTCAGGTTACTGGTATCCCGCTGATGAAACGGATCTTTTTGAGTCAAAAGTTCCAAAAAAACTCTCGCCTCTCCAAAAGTACGATGCGTTAGCCAAAAAACAATTCAGTCGTGAGACCCATGCGGCTGAGTATGAAAAAAAACGCCACAATCCGGCGGCTACCGCACCCTGGGCGGGTCTATGTGACGCGTGGTCTGCAGCCTCAGTCCTTGAGCCAGAGCCGAGAACGGCAAAAGTGATCGATGGGGTGAGCTTCGGAATTGCGGATCAAAAAGCGCTCTTGATCAAGACCTACGAAAATGCCGAAGGAAAACGAATTTACGGAAACCGTAACGACGGCGACAGAAAAAGCATTTACGACGACATTTATCCGGATCAGTTTCATCGCTTGTTACAGGCTGAACTCTTTGATCGCAGGCGGCCGATCATCATGGATCGCGATCCGCGTCCTCCCGTTTGGAATACGCCGGTATGGGGGGTAAAGACTCGTGTCTTTGCTTCGAGCGAAAGCCCTCATGTCATGCGAGTTGAAACCACGGTTTACGTCACCCTTTCAAATGACTCCGCCCTCGACGAGGTCAAACCCGTGAACACGCATTTTGACTACACCTATGATTTGTATGGATATGCCCAGAAAAATGGGGATTTTAAGGTGATCTTTGGCGACTGGACCGGAAAATCCGCGGATTTTCATCCCGACTTTGCAACGGTTTTGGACGAACCCACGATTCAAAAAAGCCGAAATCCTGAAATCGATCCGGAGATCGTCAACTTCATTGTTGGCTCGTGATGGGGCTCAACCAGAAGTCTGCGGACGAACCTGCGTTTGAACTGGCATAAGTACCCAAGCAGAAAGTGCGAGCGCTAACGGTCCGCCGAACCGCCCAAACCATTCGCTCCACACGACTCCTAAAAGATCGGTGGCCAGGAGTTCAAATCCAAGAATGGAAACCCAAAAAGCTAACCGTCTCCAGTTTGACTGCTTGTGGCCATACGCGACAGCCTCCCACGAGAGGCACAGCCAGAGGGGCGAAAAATTTTGCCTCCAGGCCATAGGTGAGCACACGATC
>CAMBEX010000010.1 GCA_945865865.1 Bdellovibrio sp. ZAP7 | reverse complement strand
GAACAATAAACCGCACTTTTCAGGAAAGTTGAGGCGCGTACTATGATCAAGAGATTCATTCCGATTCTGTGTCTGGTGCTTACAGTAGTCGCCACTCATGCACTTGGGCGTGGCTCACCTGAAGCACCTCTCGAAACCGTTCCCCATGTCGATCTCCCCCGCTATCTTGGGAAGTGGTACGAGATCGCGCGATACGAGAACTCTTTTCAGCGCGACTGTTACGGAACCACCGCCACGTACTCGCTTCGTGAGGACGGAGACATCCGGGTCGTCAATCGTTGCTTTATGGGTTCCCTCGAGGGCGAAGTTGATGAGGCCATTGGTAGGGCTTGGGTCACGGACGCGGAGACAAATGCAAAGCTCAAAGTTCGCTTCTTTTGGCCTTTTAGCGGGCGGTATTGGATTATCGATTTAGGCGACGACTATGAATTTGCCGTCGTGGGAGAGCCGAGTCGAAAATATCTTTGGATCTTGGCTCGGACGCCCCATCTCGCACCTGAAGTTTACGCGGAGATTCTGAATCGCCTCATCCAATCGGGCTATGACCCGAAAAGGCTTCTGGTGACAGAACACAAGAAGCACCCATGATCTATCTCCCGACGCTCCTATCCGTAGCGGGGTTCGTGTCCGGAGGCTTCATCCTGTCCCGCATTCTCAAGCGAAATGACATAGCCGACGGAATGTGGGGCTTGGGATTTATCGCTGTTGCACTCTCCGAGGTCGCGTTTGCCTCTGGACCGACCCTCCTACGGACGAAAGTCGTCACCGCGATGGTACTCATTTGGGGCCTGAGGCTCTCTCTGTACCTCTGGACGCGGTTATTCGGAAAATCCGAAGATGCGCGTTACGCGAACTGGAGAAGTCGGTGGGGTGCCTCGGAGCCATGGCGAGCGTTCCTGCAAGTCTTTCTCCTTCAGGGGATACTGCTCGGCTTGATCTCAATGCCGATTGGGATTATCGCGCAGGCGCCTGCGGTCTCCCTGAGCGGTTGGTGCTTTCTAGGACTTTCTCTCTTCATTGGGGGGCTCGTCATTGAGGTCGTTGCCGACGCTCAAATGGTTCAGTTCAAGCGCGAACCTACTAATCTGGGGCGGCCCTTGACCAGCGGGTTTTGGGGCCACTGCCGGCACCCGAACTACCTAGGAGAGATCCTAATCTGGTGGGGTATCTTCTTGATGGGAGTCGATCTGCCTGGAGGAATGATCGGAATCATTTCTCCGTTGATTCTGACTTTCCTGCTGACACGCGTATCGGGTGTTCCGATGCTCGATAAACTTCTCAAGAAGCGCGGCCAGCCCTTCGAGGAATATGTTCGAACTGTTCCCGCTCTCATCCCGGTTCGGTGGAACGTGGTACTGCGTTTTTTTGCATTAGTGCTCTCACTGGTGGTGCTGGATGCGATCTGGCTCGGTGGGATCATGAAGCCATTCTATCTCGACCAGACCGCACAGGTAGCCCGAATCCGCGACGGTGGATGGGACGTCGTCGGTTGGGCCGCCGTGCAGGTTTATCTTTTTCTTGCGCTAGGGCTTTTTCTCTTTTCGCTTCAAGGCGCAGCTAATCGTCTGGAAGCCGGCTTTCGAGGCGCTCTTCTTGGACTCGTGATCTATGGCGTTTATGAAACCACAAACATCGCGTTGGTTCGGGATTGGCCTCTTGAGATGGCGCTCGTCGACATTGCCTGGGGTGCCGTGCTCTGCGGCACGACCGCATATGTGGTCGGCCCGAGCAGGGATCGCGCATGAAAGTCCTAGTCACAGGAGCGACCGGGTACATCGGAGGCCGCCTGATCCCGAAACTTCTTGAGGCAGGCCACGAGGTGCGTGTTTTGGTTCGTGACCCTCGTCGAATCGCAGGAAGGCCGTGGAGTTCTAAAGTCCAGATCATTTCTGGAGATCTGGTTCGGAATAGATCGCTTAATGAGGCTTGCGAAGGCGTAGACGCAGCCTACTATCTGATACATTCGATGCTTTCAGGCTCGGACTTTGGAAGTCTTGATCGCCAAGCTGGGAGAAACTTCGTCGCGGCTGCAGGCCAGGTCAAGCACGTGATCTATCTGGGGGGCCTGGTGCCGAAAGGGGACGCGATCTCCCATCATCTTAAGAGTCGGGCTGAGGTTGGCCAGATTCTGAGAGATGGGCTTCGTAGTACTGAGTTTAGGGCTGGTCCCATAATTGGATCCGGTTCGGCTTCATTCGAGATGCTTCGCTACCTGACGGAGCGCCTTCCATTTATGGTCGCTCCTAAGTGGATCATGAACGAGATCCAGCCTTTGGCGGTACGGGATGTTCTGTCCTATCTGGTGACCGCATTACAGATTTCGCCTTCGGGCATTGTTGATGTAGGCACGGATCGCCTGACGTTCAAGCAGATGATGAAAGTATTCGCCGAAGTTCGGGGATTGCGTCGATCTATCATGCCAGTGCCAATCCTTGCGCCGGGCCTGGCTTCTCGCTGGGTCGGGCTCGTAACACCGATTCCCAACTCGATCGCGGTTCCAATTATCGAAGGCATCATACAGCCACTTTTGGCCGATACAACGAAAGCGGAGAAACTTTTCCCATCCATTGTGCCAATACCCTACAGGCAGGCGGTGGAGCTGGCTCTCGCGCGCCTGCAAACCGGCGAGACAGAGACGCGATGGAGTGACGCTCTCAATAGCTCCTCTGATTCCTATTCCCTGAAAGATGAGCAAGGGATGATTCGCGAAGTGCGCACCCTGATAGTGAACGCTACACCTTCAAGTCTGTTTCGAACTTTCAGTAGTCTTGGCGGTCAGAAGGGTTGGTTGACCTGGAACTGGGCATGGGAGGCGCGAGGACTGCTCGACCGAGTTACCGGTGGGCCTGGACTGCGCCGTGGTCGGCGCCATTCGAGCGAGGCCCTGACAGGAGACGCCGTAGACTTTTGGCGTGTTGAAGCAATGACCCCGAATCGCATGCTTCGCCTTCGCGCGGAGATGAGGCTGCCCGGTAGGGCCTGGATCGAGTGGGAAGTCTTACCAGTCGAAGACGGTACAAAGTTCACTCAGACCGCAAGCTTTGCACCGAAGGGTTTGGCCGGCACGCTGTACTGGTACTCGCTCTATCCGATTCATCGCCTGATTTTTAGCCACTTAGCACAGGCAATTGCAAGGAATGCAGAAAAGGAGTCGCATGAATCGGCCTAGGATCGGGATTAGTGCCTGCTTGTTGGGGAAAAAGGTCCGGCATAATGGTGAAGACAAGCGGGTTGATTGGCTTGTTGAAGAACTCGGAAAATTTGTAACATGGGTCCCACTTTGTCCCGAGGTTCAAATGGGCCTGGGGGTACCTAGGAAAACCATGAGACTCAGTGGAAAGCCGCAAACTCCACAGCTCCTAGTGAGAGGTACGGACGAAAATTTGACCTCCTTGGCGCTCGAAACTTCGAAGCGAATGATGGCGCCAGATCTTGATTTGGATTCTTTTATTTTTAAAAAAGACTCGCCCAGCTGCGGCCTTGAACGGGTCAAAATCTATGGCAAGAATGATTCACCTTCGCGGTCAGCTGTTGGCATTTTTGCCAGCGCCGTCAAGACGAAATATCCGACGATACCCTTGATCGAAGAAGGCCGTCTGACCGACCTCAAACAGCGAGAGCTCTATGTTGTCCGGCTGTTTGCATTCACGGAGCTCAAGAGAATACCGCTTAAAGTCGCGGCACTTCAAAAGTTTCACCAAGACTATAAACTGCTTCTTATGGCACATGCTCCCGATCAATATCGAATGCTCGGAAATTTGGCTGCCAACTCGAGCCGAAAAAGCGTTCGCGACTTGTTGCTTAATTATCAAACAGATTTTCTCAAATCTATCAACCGAGCCCCGACGCGAAAACAATGGTTCAATGTACTTCAGCACATGATGGGGTATTTCAAAAAAACAATCCCATCAGGAGAAAGGCAGCAGCTGATGAGCTCAATGGAAGAATACCGTCGAGGCGTAATCCCATTGGTCGCGGTGCTTACACTCTTTAAATACCTAGCTCAGAGACATAGCGTGGCTTACTTATTGACACAGAAATTATTTCAACCCTATCCGAAGAATTTATTGCTTGTTCAATATTAAATTGAAAATCAGCTCGTTGAGAGTTGATCGATTATGCTTTGCGACAGCGATCATCTGCTCATTGTGTCTCTCGGGGCGTGCTGATGAAACATTACTCGGCGTTCGCATCGAGGCGGGTCCCGTTTGGCAAACTATCAACGGTGTACAAATTCCAAGCACCGGAGGAACTCGGATCGATCTTACTCAGTTTGGAAAAGGTCCCAGCCTCCACTTCCGTCTGGATGCGAACTTAAAGCTTTCTGATCGCTCAGAGCTTCGGGCGCTATATGCCCCGCTTGCAATCGAGCTTGACGGAACGCTGTCTCAAGCCGCGAGCTTTCAAGGCGTGACACTCTCGCCAGGAGTCCCTACGACGGCTCGTTACATGTTCAATTCCTATCGTCTGACCTATCGTTATCGTTTCATCGAAGGCGATCGATTCTGTCTCTGGGCCGGACTCACTGCAAAAGTGAGAGATGCTGAAGTTCGGCTGGCTCAAGGCTCGGTGAAAGCGAGCAAAGAAAATATTGGATTTGTGCCGCTTCTGCACCTAGTCGCACAACATCAGTTGACCGAGCGTTTTGCTCTAAGGATGGAAATTGATGCGCTTGCTGCACCTCAAGGCCGAGCTGAAGACATCGCGCTTTTGGGTGTCTTTGGGATTCACGAGAAGAGTAACCTGTATTTGGGCTATCGAACCATCGAAGGGGGGGCAGATGGAGCCGAGGTTTATACATTTGCTTGGCTTCACTTTTTCTCCATCGGGCTTTCTTACCGGCTCTGACAAAGGCTTCTCAATCTGGCCGCAGGCATTACCCTTCGTGTACCGGCCTACCGCTTCTCTTAAAGGTCGACCTCGGTCGTATCGTGAGGGCCCCCCTCACGCGCCAGAATCGCCAGGACTGTCTTCCGATGCCACCGACCCCGTCCAGTCTTCGTCTTGACCCTCATGGAGTTCAGCACGTCCGCAATTGCCTCGAACGTGAATCCCTTGGATCGGAGTTCGAGCATACGCTGAAGTGCGACCTGTTCCCGCTGATGGACGACGAGCTGCCGGTCGGCCATTTTCATCCCGTAGGCCAGGCATCGGCGTCTTCGGACTCCGGGGTTAATCTCACGGACCGGAATCTTGAAGTGCTTGAGGTACTTCAGGACGGATGCTTTGGACGAAAAACTTTGGGCCGCAACCTCACCTGCTGAGAGCCCTTCCAGGACGTATTTTTGGTGGAGGAAAGTCGGGTCTCTGAAAAGTGGACGCCAGAAATACTCAAAGGTATCGTTCAGATAAGCTGGACGAAAAAGCTGTTCGGACAGCAATATCGGTGCGCGACCAGAAAAATAAAATCAATCGTAAGTAGACACGGTGTCGTAGTCGGAGATTTTCTCGCTAGGGTGCGAGAGGATTTGAAGCGGAGGCTCCGACCAAAATTCCAAATTTATTCACGGCTGGTTTTTAGGCAGACAGTTTTTTCGAACTGACCATTTTTTTGGAAATTCAAGCAGACTCGCGCAACCCGAGGACTTTTGTTTTTTGGGATTCAGGTGGCGCATAAAAAGAATCGAATCTTTGAGTTCTCGTCCCGTAACCTTGAAGTGGGCTCGAAACTCATTTTCATCTTCGGTGGGCTCAATCTGAGTCACCGTAATCTTTGCGTCGGATACCACGATCTGATCGGGAGATCGTTCTTCTTGAACGGGATCGTGAAAGACGTCCACAAATCGAAAATGAGCGGGATCAAGGCACTGTGATCGGGTAGGAAGTCTCAGTCCTGAAAGGTCCAGTTCGATCAGTTCTTTTGCGATCAGCTTGAGGTCTGTTGGGCAAGCGTCTTTTCGCGCTGATTCGACTTCAGCGCCGGAGGAGGGCAGAGCTGAAAGCGCCCCCAATATGAGGGCTAACACCGCAATTGATTTGCCGAGTTTAGAAATCCAATTTGCAGCCATTGAGGCAGTCCTCGCCTTCGAGTTTGATTCGCTTGGATTGTGCCACGACGCAACCTCGCTTTTTATCTCCGAGGTGCCTTAGAATTCCAAAGCCGCGAGGGTTGTTAGCAAGGAGCGGCTCGGATGAGTCGTTTGAAGTCCGAGATTTTTTACAGAGCTTGATGGCGTGTTTGACTACGTTGTTCATGAGGGTTGTCTCTCGATCTCTTCTTGAATGAAATTTCGCATCCACGCGAGAGGGACCGAAGCTGCCGATAGACCCACTGTGGATGTAGGTGAAATCAAAAACGGCAGGAGTGATTTCATCGCAGTTTTTGACTTTGGTGATTCCAAGCGGATCGGGTCCCGCGTGATCGACAATGACAACATGGTGACCGAAAAAGTTAATGATGTCTCCGGGCTGAACACCGCTGGGGTCGAGTCGGGCGGGAGAAATGCAACTCGAGGACTTATGGGTGAGTTCGGCAATCTCGTGAGTAGATGTAAGGTAGTTGTCGGAATCAGCCGTAAACCTCAACCCTGCCGCCGCGAAAGAAGCGCCGACAAGGCCCGAGCAATCTAGCCCTGTCACGGCGCTTGATCTTGCGGTGACTCCGTTTCGAAAGGCGCGGTTTCTGAGGGCTGAGATGTCGGCGAGCAGTCGCATTTCTTTGCTATTGGCCAGGGGCTTGGCCCCATAGGCATAGATCGGCGGAGCCCCAAGGACACTTCTGCAGCCTCTTTGCGGATACACCTGTGCGGGATCCGAAGATGATTGGCGTTGCCTGAGACCTCGAAGCGCATAGTGGCTGGTGATATACTGGCCGCGATCCAAATCATCGAGTTCGCGTCTTCCTGACCGGTCGCGAGAAACGTTGTCAAAAACAACAGTCTTATCCTCGATCTTTTTTTGGAGCGCCTGACAGTCCTGAAAGAAAATACCTAAAACTTTTCTGGCGCCGAACGTGAGGTCCGAAGCAGTGGACCCACTTGAGTTGGCAACATCACCCTGAGTGGGCTCACAGATTGCGGACGGAGGACCCAGAGACTTTTGGATTTCCCTCGGGAGTCCCTGGATATGGTCAACGGTCTGGACTGTGACGGGATCGAGTTCCGCAGCGAAAGCAGAGCTCGTTACGAGTGAGAAAAGTGCGTGAGCCATGAGTGCGATAATTCGCAAGATGCAGACTGACAATCAGGGGCCCTCGGGGGGGCAGTTCTCTGAAAAAAGTTTGTCGATCTTGGATCCAAGTTCGCTGATCTCTTTATCGGTAGGGATTTGTTTGACGGCGCATACATTTTGGAGAGGGCTTTGTCTTTTTGAGCTAAATACGCTCGTCTTTTTTCGGTTTTCTTCGCCTGTAATCGTGTTGAAGTCGCGTGAGGACTCATTGAATGGCGGTCGGGGTTCTCCGTTTGCGCCCAAGGTTTCGCAGATTTGCTTGAGGTTAGTCAGTTTGGGTTGCACAAATCGAAACTCATGGCGTGCCGCCAGGGAGGCATTGCATTTGTTTTTGTGGCGGCCCTTTTTGAGCGCGGATTGGGCAGTCTCAAAAAAGTGTTGAGCTTGTTCGCGATTATGATCGGCGTAGTCAGGGAGGCCATCTTTTAAAAGGATTCCGCCAATTTCCTTAAGCATCAAATCGGCTTGGATAACTTCAGACTCATTTTGCGGCGACTTGGCGAGCTGCTTGAGGCGCTCGGATTCGGCCGCAAGGAGCGAGTTGGCGTCGCGGAGCTGGACAAACTGTGCAAACAAATCCCCGGACGCGGCCCCGGTCCGCTGGATATTTTCAGTGGTCACTGCCGCCAGGTTGTTGAGAACAAAGAGCCCCTCGTTGATAAATCGAGCGAGCTTTGCGTTCTTTTTGGAGTCGCCCCCAAGACAGTCAATGCTTTCTTTTTTGGAACTAAAGGCTTTCCATCTCTCGCAAAAATCCTGCTGGCGCGGACTTTTGGTTTTCGCCGGATCGTCGCAGCCAATTTGGGACGTCGTAGAGTCAATGAGGCTGGACTTTTCTCCGAGGAGATACCGCAGCTCATCGCATTTTTGAGAAGGATCCTTGGCCTGAAGCTGACCAAGGACGGGTTGCACCTGTTTTAGCCAAGTAAAAACATTTTGCGAATTGAGTTCGGCGTCTCTCAGGCAGCGAAACTGATCGGAGGCCATCCGTTGGGCGTTCTTGGCGCGCTCGTCTTCGATTGCGGTTTGTCGCTTGCTCAAGTCCTTAAGTCCCGGGTCCAGCTCATCCACTCGATAAGCCAGAGAGCGAAACGTACAAAGTCGGTCCTTAAAGCTGTCGCTTTTCATCTCTTTTTTGAGGTTAACGAATTCTGCAGAGTTGTTCTTAAACCAATTGGCGATTGCAAGGCCAAGTCTGCTGGCTGCGGCTATTCCGGCGCCAATGACAAAGTTCACAGGACTATAAAAGCCGGTGGCCGATACTCCACTGGCAAGCGCATCCATAAAAGTGAGGCTGCCTTCGAGAAACCTTCCATTTTCTTTAAACGAACAGCCCGCGTTCAGGAGGCCCGTCAATGAGTCCCCGATGGCAAGTCTTGAGCGTGTTTCTTCAGCGGAATAGGTGCGAATTGCACCCGTATCCTTGTCGATGCTGATGGCTTCTTGAAGTTTTTGGAAACTGTCTGAGTTGGTTCGAAACTGCGACATGAGCTGTTGGCACCGACCGTCTTGCTTTCCGGGGTCGAGGGTCTGGCCTGCGAGTGTGCGAATTTGCTCCTTAAGTCCGGTGAGTGCTGGAGTCTTGGATGCAAAAGGACATTCGTACTTTGAAGCTTGTGGCGTAAGTGCGCCTTTGACTGCTGGATAGGTGGATTCAGCAAGGACCTGAGTCGAAAATAAAATGAAAAGCGAGCCAACAAATCCGAGTCGAAAACTTTTGGAGCTCATCGTGAATTGCTCCATGAGATTTCTCCAAACCATGGAAGTAGACGCTCCTGCTGTTGGCGCGAAAGAGGGGCCACGGTGATACCCGTGGCAAAGTCACCGAAACGACGCATCCAAGTCAAGGTCTGCGAGCCGGCATCATAGCGGACACAGGTTTGAGCTGTGAAATTTGGGACCGCGCCCGGTTCGCACTGAAGCGGGCTTTTGGCTTCTTCTGGCGAAAGTCTTCCGCCAAAAACATAGGCGTTGATTGAGGCAGAAAATGAACCCTTTCCGCAGAGACGGGTTGAGCTCTTGCAGGTGTCTTCCCACTGGCTATTTCCGATCGGTGTTTTGAGCGGAACAGTCAGCCGGCCTTGTCCAAAGTCAAAATGGGCGGCGTCCGATGCAGATGCGGAGTGAGTGAACCCTTTCAGGGTAAGCAGTGCCGCTAGCGAGGCCAATAAAGCCCAGAAGGTGCCAAGTTTAGAAGTGTTTATCATCCTGTCTCAATTATCGGTCACGGTTGAGCGGCAGTTGAGAAAGCACACTAGAAAAAGCGGAGCCGAAAAAAACGCCAGGGATTTGACAGGGAGCTTGATTCCCCGCGCGGGCCTATCTAGTTTGAATTTTCCTGTAAATTCCGGCGATAAACGCGGAAGGGTACACGCGCATCTGAAGGTCGTAGAGGTTCATGATTAAGTAAGGGCCATCGCCCGGGCCATTTTTGGTGAGTACGATGGCTTGTGATTCGGAGCCGCGCTGCCTGCCCAGGTAGATCACCGAGTGAAGTTCCATATTGCCGCGCGCCCGTTTCAGGCGAATGACGTCGCCTGGAAAAATCGGCGAGTCGCCGTCAACTCCAGCAAAGCTCGGCCCCGCGACGCGGGTGAGGTATTCGTCGATGTCCATAAATCTTTCGGGAAGTGAAACCTCTCCCAATCCAAACATGCTGGTCCAATAGCAGTTGGCCTCAGAACCGGAGTCATTCCACGCATAAAGCTTTTTGATGAGATCGGGATTTATGAACGACAGCGAAGCGCTGTCCTTGGGAATAAAATAAAGAGAAAGGCTCTTGCCGTAAGGTGTACTGCGCACCAGAAACTCGCGCATGGCTCGTTGTCTCTCGATCGTAAGACCAGGGAGCTCACTTGTTCCGGACACCCAAGTGGCGTCGATCTCGAAAGGTTGCTCAAAGGCGAGGGAGTGTGCGGTTAAAGAACAGGGCAAAAGCAGTAAGGCTAAAAACTTCATCATGAGCGCCCATTTAACACCAAACTCTCCGCACTCCAACGAGGCTTTCTGATCTCTGTAATGTGCCGTTCGTGTGTCGAACTTTCAGTCGGTCGTATGAGCGTTGACGGATTCATGAGTTCCCTCCGCGCTTAAAACGGAGCTGCTCCCCGGCATTGCTCTTGCTTTCCGGTGCTCGCCCTCAGTAGCAACGTGAAAGGCGCGAGGTTTGTTTATGTCATTTGTAGAGAATCGATCGGTTTCAAATCCCAAGGTTTCATTGAGAGCGAAGTTTACTTTAGGAGTCCTACTGATTCCGCTAGTGCTCGGGGCTTTTCAGAAATCCGCGCGCGCCTTTTTTCCTGAGCCCCTTATTTTAACGGCAATTCTCGCCGAAGGCGGATCATTCATCTCAGAGGCATTTCGTGAGAGCAAAATTCGCAAGGCCTTACCTCACGCGCTCGCTGTGATGAGCGAAGAAGATGCCCGCGCGATTAACGGTGAAAAAACCGAAGCGCAGTCCAAGGCCGTTCGTGAACGTGCCCATGAGCGTGTGATCGAGAATCGCCGCGGTCATAACCGCTGGGCGGAGTACACCCGCACAAGAAACGAAAAGAAGAAGGAAAGCTGGTTTGATTTCCCTCTCAAAGAAGAAGACCTTCCCAGAAATGTCGAGATTGATGGTCCGGTCACCGAAGCGGAGCTCAGTAAGCAATTAGGTTTTGCTGCGGGTGACCTTCGCTGGAAACTCATGGAGCAGCTCAAGCAGAGCGGCGCTCAGCCTCCCGTCATGGGAAACAAAGAACTCGACAAGGCCCGCGCGCGCATGGCGAGCCTTTATTCAGGAGATTACTACTCCGTGGTCGAGTTTACCGGAATGAATCTCGTGTTTTTTCAGCTGGGCTCACCCCTCATGTACGATGACAAAGAAACTGCGGCTGCGATCATTCATCTCAATCAAATTGAACGTGAGATAGCCTTGCAAAAGCTGGCTAAGAAAGCAGCCAAGGCCAAATAAGCTGATGAACAAAGTCAGGGACCTCGCGATCGTTCTGCGCTCTGTTCCTTACGAGGAACGGCATCGTGTGGTGACGGCGCTCACCGAAAATCATGGCAAAGTGTCAGGGCTTGCTCGAAATGCAATCCAGTCACGGAGATTTGGAGGGACGCTCGAACCCTTTGTCGCCTCAAGTTGGATTTTTGTTGAACGGCCGGGCGCGGATCTCGTTCGAATCGAAGAGGCGGAGGTTCGGCGTACTTTCGAGGGTCTCAGAAAAGATTTTGAGCGCCTCGCAGAGGCGAGTGTTTTTAACGAGCTCATGCTCAAGCTCGCTCCCGAGCGCGAGGCATGTCCCGAACTTTTTCGCCTACATTCAAACGCGCTCGTGGCCCTTGAGGAGTTGCCCGGTTCTGGAGTCGAGCTCTCATTGCTCAACGGCTACATGGCTAAACTGCTCCAATGGTGCGGCAACCATCCTCAGCTCCGATCGTGCATGGGATGTCAGCTGCCTTTGGAAAGTTTTTGGGAAGGTCAAACGGGGCTTCGACCCGGAGCACAGGAAGCCACGCTCACCTGTGTCGTCGCGGATGCCGGGTGGTTTTGCTCGAGTTGCCGCGAAACTCAGACGCGCCATCTGCGCGATCGCTCCGGTCAAAGTCTGGCGCACTCAAGCCTCATGGTTTCACCGGCGGCAATCACGGATTTTTTTATGAGCCTCGCCTCACCGATCAGACAAGTTCCTGGGCTTGCTCAGGCTGATGAGCAGGGAAGGCGCGGACTCTTTCATTTTCTCGAAGGACTTTTTCTCTACCATATTCCAGGTTTTGACCGGGCACCGCTTAAGGGGCTTCGCTTTTTAGGACTCTGAAGAAAGGATCCAGCGAGCGATGTCTTCGAGTGATTCGCCGGTAAAGTCCGGGCGTGTGGAACTGAGTGCGAGTTCCTTTTCAGCATCACGTCCGCAGCCACTGAGCACGAGGGCCACTTTTCCGCAGAGAGCCGCCCTTCCGGCCTCGACATCTGATTTTTTGTCGCCCACCATGAATGACCGCGTAAGGTCGACATTGAGGTGTTGGGCCGCATCTAGAAGGAGCTTGGGCTTAGGTTTCCGGCAGTCGCAGTTTGCGTCAGGATGATGAATACAAAGCGCGTAATGATCGATCTGAACGCCATAAGGCTTGAGCAGTTCGCCGAGCCGTTCGTGAATTTTTGGAAGCATTTCTGGTGGAATCAATCCTCGCCCCACTCCGGATTGGTTTGAAACCACGATGAGTCGAAATCCGGCGCGCTTGAGTTTTGCGAGCGCCTCAGCCACCCCCGGAAAAAGTTGAAGCTTGTCGGGGTGGTCGAGATATCCTGGATCGACATTGAGAGTTCCATCCCGATCCAAGAGTATGGCGCGTCGTGGTTCTGCCTGTTTTCTGTGCCACGCCCATGCCGAAGCCAAGATGGACTCAAGTGAATTGGAACGAGCCTTAAAACCCAGTTCTTTTTTTGCGAGACTTGAGTCGGCCACCAGGCGCGGCGGGTCGCCTGGGCGTCGAGGTTTTTCAACCGTTTGAATTTTTTTGCCCACGACCCTCTCACACGCCGAAATCATCTCGCGCACTGAGAATCCGGCCTCGCTTCCCAGGTTAAACGCCTCAAAACTTCCTCCCTGGGGTTTGGCCAAGAGTCGATTCATCGCAGCTTCGTGAGCCGCGGCGAGATCAGACACGTGCACATAGTCCCGGACGCAAGTGCCATCCGGAGTCGGGTAGTCGGTACCGAAAATCTGGACTGGGCGATCTTCAGT
Organism: Bdellovibrio sp. ZAP7; assembly: GCA_945865865.1. Lineage (GTDB taxonomy): Bacteria > Bdellovibrionota > UBA1018 > UBA1018 > UBA1018 > CAMBEX01. The sequence goes on along the minus strand of CAMBEX010000010.1, from coordinate 12,470 downwards.
CACCGCTTTGAGGATGTTTGGAATTAAATGGGTTTCGGGTTCATGAATTTCGCCTACGCGCAGCAGTGCTTCAGTTCCAGCAGCGTTAAAATAGCGAAGGGCCACGGATTGAAGGCCTTGTTCAGCCGCCATCTTTTGGAGCATCCCTTCGACTTCAAGCTTGGTCGCCCCGTAGGGGTTTGTGGGATTTTTTGGGAGGGACTCGGCAATGGCTCGATCGCCTGGGTCACCGAAAATGGCGCATGTCGAAGAAAAGATAAATCGAGGTTGCGATTTCAGTTCACGGGAAGTCTCGACCATTGCTTCGAGCAATAGGCGAGTTTGTTCCACGTTGTTTTCAAAGTAGAGGGCAGGCCGCGCGACACTTTCGGCCACGAGCGACTTGGCTGCAAAATGCATCACACAATCGAAGTTTTCGCGCCTGAGCAGTGGGACGACTGTGGTGAGGTCACCCAGGCGGGCCCGAGTAAAGCCACGACCTAGGGTGAGTTCGAGGTGCCCCGTGGAAAGGTCGTCCAGAATCCACACGTCATGGCCGCGACCAATCAACCATGCGGCAGTTGAGCTGCCCACATAGCCCGCTCCACCCGTCACCAGAACCTTTGCCATGGCGTGCAGACTAGCATAAGATCTCGGCCATCGGTAAATCGAAAAAATGAAGTCCCTTTTGAGACTCAAGCCTTATTTACGTCCTTTTTATGGCCTTATTTTAGCGGCAGCTTTGCTGGCGATTCCGCTCGCTCTGCTTCGTGCGGGGCCTGTTCCCCTCATTAAGTATCTGATCGACGATTTGCTGATTCACCGTGATGAGTCCAAACTCCTTTTTTTCCCACTCGCCTTCATCGCGCTTTATGCGGTCAACTTCGTGGTTCGGTTTTTTCATTATTATTTTTTGAGAATTGTGGTCGCGCGGGTCAATCAAAAGCTCAAGAACGAGCTTTACGACCATCTGATGGGTCTCTCCGCAGATTATTTTAGTGCCCAGAGTACGGGCACCTTGATCTCTCGCGTGGCTTCAGACCCACAGTACGTCGACGGCGGAGTGGCGTGCGTCAATGTCGTGATTCGTGAGCCCCTGACTTTTCTTTTTCTACTGGGCTACGCGTTTCATCTCAACTGGCGGTTGACCCTCCTCACGTTCCTGGTTTTTCCGCCGCTTGCTTGGGTGTTCTCGATCACTGGAAAAAATCTTAGGCGCTACATGCGCCGAATGACCGAAGAAAACGCAAAAATCTATTCAACGCTGCAGGAAAGTTTCACGGGCATTCGGATCGTCCAGGTGTTCGGCCTTGAGGGCTTTCTCCGTGAGAAATTTCGAGAAAGAAGCGAAGGTGTCACTGGCCATCAACTTAAGAGCGCTGCGATGGAAGAGGCTTCACATCCCATGGTCGAGCTTTTGACCTCATTTGTGATTGCGGCCATTCTTTATTTTGGCGGAAGCCAGGTTCTCCGCGGGCAAATGACCTCGGGAGATCTTTTGGCCTTTTTTGCGGCGTTCGCGATGATGATGAATCCGGTGCGGATGCTCAATGACGTCAATATCAAACTCAATCACGCGATTGCGGCGTGCGACAGAATTTTTGAAATCTTTGACTGGAAGTCACGGCTGCCCGTGGCGGCAACTCCGATTGAACGCACGTCCCTCGAACAATCGATTAGTTTGGAGCAGGTTCGTTTTTTCTATCCGGACGCACCGGAGCGCGAGGTTTTGCGCGGGGTGAGTTTTGAGGTGAAAAAAGGGGCAACGGTCGCGCTCGTGGGGGCGAGCGGTGCCGGAAAAAGCTCCCTCGTAAATCTGCTGCCTCGAGTTTTTGATGTTACGGCGGGCGCAATAAAAGTGGATGGGCATGATCTGCGAGAGTTCAGTCTATCGTCCTTAAGGCAGTTGATCGCGGTCGTGAGTCAGGACGTCTTTCTATTCAATGACTCCATCACAGAAAACATCCGATGCGGGAGACTCGATGCCACGGATGCGGAGATCCTCGAGGCCGCGCGAAAGGCGCATGCGCTTGAGTTTATCGAAAAGCTTCCAGACGGGTTTGCCACTGTCATTGGAGACCGCGGGCAGAAGCTTTCGGGAGGAGAACGTCAGCGACTTTCGATCGCACGTGCGTTTCTCCGGCACTCACCCATTTTGATTTTGGATGAGGCGACATCAAGCCTGGATTCGGCATCGGAGCGGGCGGTGCAGCGCGCCCTCGAAGAATTGATGCGCGGAAAAACCACGATTGTGATCGCGCATCGGCTTTCAACAATCCGCCACGCGGATGAAATTATCGTTCTCAAAGAGGGTTTGATCGTCGAATCGGGGCGGCACAGCGAACTTCTAGAAAAAGAGGGAGAATACGCGCATTTTTACCGCCACGCGGGTCTGACGGCGACTCAGGGAGTGGCGCAAGGATGACTAGAAGTGGCGCCTAAATATCGCGGTGGATCCGATGATTTTATCGACGATCAGAGTGGTCGCTCGAGTCGCAAAGCCTCAAGCAAAAAGCCACAGGAGCGACCTGCGGCCGAAGCACTTCCTGATGAGCAGGCCAACGCGACAGTGGTGGAGGTTTTTCATAAGCAATGTCGTGTTGCTCTGGATGCGGCAGATTCCACGACGCAAGAGGTGCTCTGCAGCTACCGACGCGCCGCTGTTTTGGATCATGGCAAAGAAGACGGAAAGGATTTGCGTGAGCGGTCACCTGTGACCGTCGGAGATCGAGTCCAGGTTGAACTGACTGGCTCGCAAACTGGCGTGGTTTTGGGAATGTGTCGTCGAACTAATCAACTTTACCGACAAGCTCCTGGAAGGGACTTAGGCAACGTTCATGTGATCGCGGCAAATTTGGATGCGTTGGTGATCGTGGCGTCGGTGGATGCACCATTGTTTTCACCGGGATTGATTGATCGGTATTTGATTGCAGCTCAGGCCGCGCGGATCTCGCCTATTCTGTGTGTGACCAAGTCGGATTTGCTCAAGACTTCTGATCAGGATCCGCCATGGAAAATTTATCAGGAGATTGAAGTTCCAGTTTTTGAAGTCTGTTCAAAGACGGGAGTGGGAGTCGATCCGCTGAGGGATTCGCTCATCAATCAGAGAGTGGCTTTTTGTGGCCACTCCGGTGTGGGCAAAACTTCACTCTTGAGAGCGCTCTTGGGGGCGGATGTGGGTAAGGTGGGTGAAGTGAGTGAAGTGACTGGAAAGGGTAGACACACGACTACGTCGTCTGTGCTTTTTAGCGGACCCTCTGCGGCCAAATGGATTGACACTCCCGGTATCCGCGGTTTCGGTCTGATGGATATCAAGCCAGAGGAGCTCTTTCGGTTTTATGCCGAGTTTCGTGATTTAGACTGCCGCTCGCCAGGCTGCCTCCACTTAGAAGAAGACGGCTGCGAGGCACACGGCCTGGTTCGCTACGAAACCTATAGGCGAATTCACCAGTCTTTGGTTGAGGGCGAGTCCTAACTTTAGACGTTCTGCGGTATCTCGTTTGCAATTAAATCGGACAATGTCTCGACTATTCAGTGAGTCCGAGCACCTTATTAAAATTGAGACTTTGAGTGTGTTTGTTCGGGAGTTTTACCCCTTATCCACTCAGCAGGGCACACTCGTTTTTTTTCATGGTCGCTTGAGTAATTCCGGGTGCTGGGACGCCGTGGTCGAACGGTTGGCTCCGCATTTTCGATGTGTCTTGGTGGAGTTTCCCGGATTTGGAAAATCCACCTTGAGTGAGGCGCGGCCCTATTCCCTCGTGGAGCTCGCTATTTTTGCAGGAAATCTCATTGAGAGGCTTTCCCCCAGTGGAGAGAGAGTGATCTTGGTCGGCCACGATACGGGGGGGGCGATTGCTCAGTTGTGTGGAATCAGACAGCCCGATCGGATTTCGGGATTGGTACTTATGAACTCAACCTGTCTCGGAGAGAGAGTGGAGTCATTTTCAACAGGACTCAGGGGTTTTTCCGTAAGGAGGCGTCTGAAATCTCTGTCACGCTCAACGGAAGCCACGATTGGTTTGGCAGCGGACGCCCTACGCGAGGCGTGGGGATGTACAAACTGCAGGCGCGTGTTGGTGAAATCACTGCGCGCAATTGAAGGATCTGTTCCAGGTACCCGTGAGCGGCGAATCTGGAAGCAAGAGCTGGCTCATTTGACTCAGCCTGTTTTGATCCTATGGGGAAAAAAAGACGACCTCAACTCGCCCTTCAATGGCTTTGAGCTCATGCGATGTGTGGCGCAGGCCTACTATTTTGAAAATGAGGCGTGCGGGCACTGGCCTTTTTTGGATGAGCCAGGATGGATCGCCGATAAAATGCGCGAATTTATTTTCAGAATCACCACGGCTCGTGGTGAACCCATCAGCCGCGCTCGAAAATCTCTTTCGCGATAATCAGGCGCTGGATCTGACTGGTGCCTTCGTAGATCTGATAGATCTTGGCGTCACGCATGAGTTTTTCGACAGGATATTCTTCTGAGTATCCATACCCGCCGAAAACCTGAACGGCATCGGTGGCCACCCGCATCGCGGTGTCTGCGCAGAAGGCTTTAGCAAAGGCCGCAAATTTGGTGTTGCGCTCGCCGCGGTCAATTGTCCACGCAGCCTTGTGAACGAGAAGTCTTGCCGCCTCGATGTCTTTTGCCATGTCGGCGATCATGAAGCTTACGGCCTGGAAATGGGCGATAGGTTGTCCGAATGCTTTTCGGCTCTGCGAATACTGAATGGCTTCGTCCATTGCGCGTCGAGCAAGCCCCACGGCGCCGGACGAAACAGCTGGTCTCGTATGGTCAAATGCGCTCATGGCAATTTTGAAACCGTCACCTTCGCGGCCCAGGCGATATTTTTCCGGGATCTTGACGTCGTCGAAGGTGATTCCGCGCGTGTCGCTGGCTCTTTGGCCCATGTTCCACTCTTTTTTGCCCACAGTGATTCCAGGGGTATTTGCTGGGACCAAGAAACCGCTCATACCTTTGTGCTTTGCCGTGGGGTCCGTATAGGCAAGGACGAAAAACCAGCTCGCGACGCTGGCGTTGGTGATCCACATTTTTGAGCCGTTGATCACGTAGTCACTGCCCACCTTCTTGGCTTGTGTCCTGATCCCGCTCACGTCAGACCCGGCTCCCGGTTCGGTGACACAGTAGGCGGCAAACTTTGGTTCAGAAGTCAAAAGACCTAAAAATTCTTTTTTCTGTTCGTCATTTCCGGCCACAATTACGGGTGCCGAGGCCAGTGAGTTGGCTTCCATGGCGGTGCAGATTCCCGTGCAACCGTATGCCATCTCCTCAGTGATGATGCATCCTTCTAGGACACCGAGGCCGAGGCCTCCATTTTCTTGAGGAACATGGGTATTCATCAGTCCCAACTCCCAAGCCTTCTTGGCGATTTCGTGGGGGTACTCGCCCGTCTTGTCGTGATGGGCAGCTTTTGGAATGATTTCTTCCTTTGCAAATTTCCGGGCTAATTCCTGAAGTTGCTTTTGCTCATCTGACAGGCTGAAATCAAGCATCACGATTCCTTTGGGTTGCTGGTCGACTGCTGACCAATTGCTTAAATGAAACGGGGCTCTCAAAGGGTAAGCTAGCGACAAATTGAGCGCAAGCTCCCCAGTGTCTTGTTGGGTTTCGCGGCACGCTAGGTTACTACTCGAGTCATGAATAGACGCTATCCGCCAGCGCGAAGAGGTGATGACGGGCTACAGATCGAAGTTCGCACTTCGACGCTTGAAGAGGCCTTTATCAAACTTTGGGTCGAACTTTTCACGACGCCTGTTCACCTGGACTCGGCGCTTTCAAAACAACCGCGGCATCTCAAGTCGCTTTTGGCCCAATTGATCGTACCCATTCTGCTGAGGCCGGCATCTCTTGCCCAGGCAATGGGTGTGGGAGTTTCTCCTGGCGAGCCTTGGAGTCTTACACGAGAGCAGTTGGCTCATTGGCGTCCGGCATGGCTGATCGCAAAAGCGCTCCATCAAACAATGCAAGGACAGGCGCAAAAGGTCGCTCCGGTGCAAGACGACTTTCCGCCGCATTTCTTAGCTGAGCTGGGTGACGCTTGGGCGGAGATGGCAAAAGAGCCACCGCTTTCGCTGAGAGTGAGTCGTGGGCATTCCCCCCAAAATATTTTGCAAGAATTTAGGAAGGCAGGGCTTCCGGTGCGAGCGGAGCTCTCAGACCTATCGCCTCAAGGAATCCGTTTGGCTGGCTACACTCCGATCATGGGTAAGATCGGCGAGCATGATTATTACGAAGAGGGAGCATTTGAAATTCAGGACGAGGGCTCCCAGGTCATGGCTTATTTTGCGTTGTGGCCTGAGCTTTTTTCGAAGCTTTTAAGATCCTCCCCCGGGGAACTCCGAAATCTTCCTGGATGGAGCGTGCCTGAGCTTCCCAGAGGTGAGCCGTTCACGGTTGTAGACGCTTGCGCAGGGGCGGGAGGAAAGTCCTTGGCGCTAGCGGATGCCCTCGTCGGTCGCGGACGCGTCTATGCTTACGATCTCAACGAAAGGAAACTCCAGGCGCTACGTCGCCGGGCCACACGCGCAGGCCTCAACAATATTCAAGCCGTGGCCCTACCCGAAGGACAAGAGTCTGAGGCTCTTGCTAAGTTCCGTGGAAGCGCCGAGGTGGTCTTGGTCGATGCTCCCTGCAGTGGCTGGGGAGTGTTGAGACGCAGTCCTGACATTAAGTGGCGCCAAGGTCTTGATACTCTCGAAAAAATGTCGGCGATTCAGTCAAGGCTTCTCTCCGTATATTCAGAGCTTGTTGCTCCGGGGGGGCGATTGGTTTTTGGCGTTTGTACGTTTCGAAAGGGAGAGACGACTGAAGTGGTGGATAGATTTCTAGCAAGTCATCCCGAATTTTCTCGAGGGCCGGGAGGATATGTTGGCCCCGGACCATGTGATGGGTTTTTCATGCAATCCATGACCAAGAAAGGCGCTCCTCAGCGAGGCGGGCAGTGATCCGAGCCTGGTGCTGGAAGCTTTTTCGACGGGTCTTGTTTTGGTTCGATGCCGAAACGATCCACCATTGGACTCTGCGGGCGATCCAGTCCTCGCGATTCATAAACGGTGTTCCGCTGCGAGCATTGAGTGGCGCTTCGAACCCACAGCCACAAGAGAGAGTGCGGGTATTCGATATCGACTTTCAGTCTCGTCTGGGGCTTGCGGCGGGTTTTGATAAAAATGCGGAAATTATAGAGCAGTTGCCCCTCATGGGCTTCGGATTTGTCGAAATTGGAACCGTGACGCCGCGACCGCAGCCGGGAAACCCGCGACCGCGACTCTTTAGAGATGCCGGCAGCTTTTCAATTTTTAATCGCATGGGGTTTAACAGCGAAGGCGCTGAGACCGTGTCACGCCGTTTGTCGCGAGTGCGAGATCGCGGCTCATTGCCTCCGACATTCAGGGTAGGGGTCAATCTCGGAAAAAATAAAGAAACGCCGAACTCCGATGCCCCTAAGGACTACTTGGAGTCCGTCTCCGCGTTTGAGGGGCTGGCCGATTATATAGTCATCAACGTCAGTTCGCCCAATACCCCGGGGTTGCGTGATCTTCAGCGAGCTGAATTACTTCGGCCAATTGTTGAGGCGGTAAAAAGTCATATGACAGGGTGGAAAAAGGTTCCTCCACTCCTTCTCAAACTCGCTCCCGAGCTATCTGGGGAGGATTTTGTGGACATTATCCGCGTCGGCGGAGCTTGGGGAGTCGACGGTTGGGTATTAACCAATACTCTCGGAGGGACGAGGCAGGGAGAACAAGGTGGAATCAGCGGCGCCCCTTTGGCCGAGCTTTCCATGAAGTCTTTGCGTGAAGTCAGGGCCCTCACCTCCGCTCCGGTGATTTCTGTCGGAGGCATCATGAATGTGGCAGCGGCAGTGAAGCGCCTGGATGCGGGGGCGCAGCTCATTCAGATCTATTCGGGTTGGATTTTTGAGGGGCCTGGATTTCCTGTTCGAATTCGCGATGCTCTGGGCGCTGCGCGTACCGAGTAGAATTTTCTAAAGTATTTTAAAAACTGCGAAAACACGGGGCAAATGGCAAAAAAAAAGCCCCGGACCGAGGTCCAGGGCTATGCGAAATTCAAATCGCGAAGAAACTACTTCTTCTTCTTCTTAGCGGTCTTCTTCTTCGCAACTTTTTTCTTGGTAGCTTTTTTCTTAGCCATGATTTTCATCCTCCGTTGGAGTGTTGACTGAAATCCAACACTCCAACTGATTGTGTACTCGAATTTCGCAGAGAGCAAGAGGCAATCGCTTTTTTTTAATTTTTTTCTCGACAAAAATTTCGGTGACTTCGCAAGTGAGTTGGATCGCCGCTTTCGAACTCGCGCTTCAAACAGAAACATTACTGCTCGCACCTGTCTTCTTCATGATCGTGAGTGCGTGTGATCCGTGTGTCAGTAATGACTTCATCGCGAATCACTCGTGCGCTATTCTTTTTTGTCATTTCATTGCGTGAACGCTGTCGAAGCGGTTTTTCAAGGGTTCAGGCCTTGCGTGCCGAACCTGCCTGCGGCATGAGTGGAGTATGACCGATGGCTTGAGAGCCTCTGACTCACAGGAATCGCTGGACTCTCGCGAGCGAATCAAGCGCAAGCGCGAGATTCTTGCCGCTGTGGTTCTCATTTTTGTTTTTGCCGCCCTGACTTTCACCGAATTTCGCCTGACCAAGGTGTCGAGCGCTCTTCCGCTGGTGAATTCGATCTTTTTCTTCGGTCTGCTCAACATCAACGTAGTCTTGCTGATCGCGATCATCTGGCTGCTATTCCGGAACATCGGTAAGCTTTTTATCGAGAGACGCAAAAATGTCCTGGGCTCCCGCCTCAAGACCAAGCTCGTGATGGCGTTCGTGGGGCTTTCGGTGGTGCCCACGTTGCTGCTCTTTACGATTTCGGCTCTTTATATCAACTCAAGCTTCGATAAGTGGTTTTCCATCAAGGTTCAAAACACCTTGCAGGCATCGCTTGAGATCACCCATGTCTACTACCGAAACGCCGAGGAGACGGCCAAGCACTTTGCCGAGCATCTGAGCCAAGGCCTGGGTTCGCGATTTCGATTACAATCAAGTCCAGCCGCCTCAAGTGAAGTCTTGGGCTTCCTCAGTCAGCAGCGCGAACTTTTGGCCCTGGATGCGGTCGAATTTTATTCTGACCCCCTGGATGAACGAGTGATGGCGCGCCAATCCGGCAAAGAAGGCCTGCCGGACTTTTTTCCAAGGCTTCCTTTGGATGTTCTGGATCAGGCTTTTTCTGGTGAGAGAGTTTCTTTAATTCAGCACGTCGGTGCAGGTGACCTGATTCGGTGTCTGGTTCCAGTTCGGGCCGGCGGAGCTTCGGGCCCGGGAGGTCAAGCGATTCATGGGGTGTTGGCGGTGAGTGCCTACATCCCTGTAAGCTTGGTCAACAAGGTAGATGAGATCGCCAGCGTGTTTAACGATTACAAGGACACCAACCCCCTCAAATATCCGATCAAGACGGCGTACTTTGTTCTTCTCATCATGATCACACTGGTGATCATCGTGGTGGCCGTCTGGATTGGTTTTTTTATGGCCAAAGAGCTCACGGTACCGGTTGAACGTTTGGTGAGCGGGGCACGTGCGGTCGGGGCCGGAAACCTCGATGTTTCAGTTTCGGCAACAGGGAATGATGAAATTGCCGTGCTTGTGGATACGTTCAATAAAATGACTCGAGACTTGCGTGAAAATCGCGAGCGATTGAACCAAGCAACGGTTGATTTGGAGCAGAGACGCCTTCAGCTGGAGGCAGTATTGACCAATGTTGGAACCGGAGTAATCGCGGTCGATCGCCATGGGGCGATCACGACCTTTAATCGCGCCGCTTCCCAGCTCCTTGAAATGGAACCGAGTGCTGTTGTGGGGAATGGCTTTCGGGAGACCTTTGCAAACGACTTGGCAGACTTGGCAGACGTCATCGATCGCTCGCTCGGTGACGCCGGGGCGGGCACTCATGGGGAGCTCCCAGAAACGGTTCAGTGGAATTTTCGCAAAGGCGAGAGCGTACGAGCACTGGTCGCAGTCGCTACGCGAATTCGGGATCGCGATACGGACTGGGGCTCGGTGGTTGTGATTGAGGATCTTTCACATTTAATCAAGGGACAGCGCGAGATGGCCTGGCGGGAGGTCGCGCGAAGGATTGCCCATGAGATCAAAAACCCCCTGACCCCCATCAAGCTCTCCGCTCAAAGACTGCAGCGCAAGCTGGGGGGGTTCTCCGGGCGTGAAGCGTCGCTACTCCAAGAGTGCACGGATACCATCATCAAGCACACGGACGAACTCAAGGAGATGGTCAATGAGTTTTCAAATTTCGCACGTTTCCCTGAGATTTCCCCCGCTCCTCACGACCTTAATGCCGCACTTAAAGAGGTCGTGGTGCTTTTTGAGCAGGCCCATGTCGATATGAAGTTTGTGTTTGAAGCCGAACCTCGAATGCCGATTTTCGAATTTGACAGGGACCAAATCAAGCGTGTCGTAATCAACCTTCTTGATAACGCTGTGGCCGCCTTTCAGCCAACCGGCGATGGAAAGAGGCCGGATCGAGGCTCCGCGACCCCTGCGGTTAAAGTGGAGTCCCACTTTAACGAAGAGTTGCAGATGGCGGTCATTCAGATTCGTGATAACGGTCCCGGGATGTCCGAAGAGATCAAGACGCGAATTTTTGAGCCCTATTTTTCCACAAAATCCGAGGGCACCGGTTTGGGGCTCGCTATTGCGAAACGCATCGTAAATGACCATGATGGTTTTATTCGGGTCCATTCCACACTCCAGGTAGGCACTGAGTTCGTGATTGAGTTGCCCACGGCGCTGTGGCACGGCTTGGAGCGTAGGGCGAGGTAGCACTGCATGTCTCGTACAGTTCTAGTCATTGATGATGAAGCCGCGATTCGACAGTCCCTCACGGGTGCGTTGAGGGATGAGGGGTTTCGTGTATCTTTGGCTTCCTCAGGAATTGAAGGAATAGAAGTGCTGCGCTCGGATCGCCCCGATGTGGTTTTATTGGACATCTGGATGCCCGAGCAAGATGGGATTGAGACACTGAAGCAGATCAAGGCCGAATGGCCGGATCTTGCTGTGATCATGATGTCCGGACACGGTACGATCGAAACGGCAGTCAGAGCGACCAAGTTGGGCGCATTCGACTTCGTTGAAAAGCCGCTCAGCCTCGATCGGCTCCTCGTGCTTCTGCAAAATGCGTGTACTGTGCAGGATCTCGCACGTGAAAACACCGCGCTTCGAAAGCAGGTTCAAAGGCCCAAGGCCTTGGTCGGAAAGAGCTTGGCGATTCAGAATATCCAGGAGTTGATTAAGAGAGTCGCACCGACCACTGGATCGGTTCTTATCACCGGTGAAAACGGCACCGGAAAAGAGCTGGTCGCGCACAGTATTTTTCAGCAGTCTTCGCGCTTTAATCGACCGTTTATCGAGGTCAACTGCGCGGCGATTCCGGAAGAACTCATCGAGAGTGAGCTTTTCGGTCATGAGAAGGGAGCGTTTACCGGCGCGACCCAGCTTCGCCGCGGAAAATTTGACCTCGCGCACGGCGGTACGATTTTTTTGGATGAGATCGCTGACATGTCATTGAAGACTCAAGCCAAAATTCTAAGAATTTTGCAGGAGCAGAAGTTTGAGCGCGTGGGCGGGTCACAGACCATTTCGGTGGATGTTCGAGTGGTGGCCGCGACCAACAAGGATCTGAAGTCAGAGATTCAAAAAGGGAACTTTCGAGAAGACCTCTATTACCGACTCAATGTAATCCCGTTTCATGTGTCTCCGCTCCGCGAACGAAAGGACGACATCGAACTTTTGGCTGGGCATTTTTTGAAGGAGTTTTGCGGAACTCATGCAAAAAAGGCGCGTGAAATTACAAAAGAGGCGTTTGAGGTCCTCACCGCTTATCCCTGGCCCGGTAATGTCCGAGAGCTTCGTAATTTAATTGAACGCCTTGTCATCCTAACGACCGAATCCGAAGATGGTACGCCCATTCAGGCTGCTGTCATCTTGAGTCATCTTAGGGATGAGGCTTTAACGGCCTTTGTTCCGGTCGAATCCGTAGAGTCTCAGTCGAGCTCGGATTCTCAAGGATCCAGGAGCTTGAAGGACGCGCGACAGGAGTTTGAGAAAGACTTTATTTTAAAAACACTTAAGGACAATGAATGGAACGTGTCGCGAGCGGCAGCTGTTCTGGGTGTTGAGCGAAGTCATCTCCATCGCAAAATCAAATCATTCGGAATCAATCCGCCTGAGGAGTGAGGGTGACTCAATGACCACAACCGTCACGAAAATGGGGGAGCGGTTTCTGTGGGTGGATGTGGTCGAGCCCACCCACCAAGAACTGCAGGAACTCGCCAAAAAATTCGGACTGCATTCCACGTCCGTGGAGGACTGCCTCGATCCCAGGCATCTTCCTAAGTTTGAGCGAATCGGTGCCCTCAATTTTTTGGTACTTCGCGCTTATGATGAATCCTGCCCGGCAG